>JAPHRL010000319.1 GCA_026195755.1 Kangiella sp.
ATAAATTCAGCAGCTGCGGATGTTCTTTTTTGGCCGACTCATAAACTGTTTCCAGTCCAACCGTCTGGTAGCAGACATAGCCAATAATTAAAACGCCAGTGATAATGATCAATGTCTGCACATAGTCCGTTGCGATCACCGCTCTTAGTCCACCGAGTAAGGTATAGCCAACGCAGATAATTAAGATCGCAGTCATGCCCAGCTCATAACTCAACCCACTCAAGGTGGACAGCAAGACACCACCAGCCATGCCAAGACTGACTAACCAACCCAGCGCGTAGCAAAAGGATACCACTAGGAAAATGACCCAGGCAGGTTTACCATAGCGCACACGAATAAAGTCCCCGCAGGTATAACCTTGCGGCATCAATTCTTTAATGCGTTTTGCCATTGGCGCAAACAAAATCAAACCCAGTGCGGCCATGGAGTAACCGACCATGCCCCAGATACCAAACTGGTAAGTTAATTGTGGAGCAACCAAAGTCGTATTACTGGTGATCCAGGTAGCCATTGCGGTTGCTGATGCAAAAGCAAAGCCCACGTTACGTCCGGCCAACATGAAATCATCAAGATTCTTATTTTTACGGCCTAACCACCAGCCGAAGAAAATCCAGATTACCCCGAAAGCCACCAACAGGCTTGCCGCCATCGTTATAGAAATAGGATTAAAGTCCATGATTTAGTCTTCTGTTGAAGTTTCTTTAGATCGAAAAGCTCTAGAAATCATGTAACCAATAAGAATGACAAACATTAAAGCGCCAACTCCAAACACTAACCAGACACGCGCCAAAGGGTGGTGTGTCACGGTAACACTGGCTACATTGCTTAAGACGTTCTGCTGTTCATCCAGCAGACGAAGGAAATAGGTCCCATCATCGTAACCCGTCAGATGAATCTTATCCTGATGAGTCACATCCAGTCGCTGCAACTGCGGAGAGAAACTCTCATTAGTCGCTAACTGAAGATATAGGGGAGATTTTCTAGCAGAGTCAATTAAGACTTGCTCGGGATCAATTTGATTGGTACTTGAAGTATTCCATTCGACACTAAAATAACCTGCATTAGAACTTTGTTCCTTTGGCTCTAGTTTCAGCTCACAGTTAACTCCTTCACAAACTGAAGAGTTTTCTGCGCTAAACGCTGCGCTATTTAGTGAAAAAACGAAAAAAATGACCGCAATCAGTTGTATGGCCATAAAATTTACATTGTCTTTGCAAAGACAAGTAACCTTAGCAAAGCTGAGTGCTTAGATCAAATTCGCTGTACGAAGTTTAAACAATTTCAATAAGTTACTAATTTTGCTAGGGTAGAAGAAAGATTGTTAATGGAGGCAAAATTATTTACTCAGTTAATATCGAAAGAATCGAAAAAGATTTGTATGAGCTGGCCAACTTTGGCTTTAATGAAAAAGACAAAGGTATTTATCGACAGGGTCTGACCGATATCGATATGCAAGCACGTCGTTGGGTCATGCAGCGCTTTGAAGAAAGTGGCTTAACAACCCACATGGATGGCGTTGGCAATGTATGCGGTCGTTATGGTGATCCTGATAAACCTGCCATTCTGATTGGATCGCATTTAGACTCAGTTCCAGCTGGCGGTATGTTCGATGGCACTCTCGGTGTCATCGCCGGTCTCGAGTGTATTCGCGTCTTGCGTGAAAATAATATCGAGCCCAAGCATCCCATTGAAATTATCGGCACCAGCGAAGAAGAAGGTCGCTTTGGCGGCATGTTAGGTGCGCAAGCGCTTAGCGGCAACTTAAATTTTCAATGGTTGGAAAGTGCAAAAGATCCTAAAGGAGAGCTTTTAAAAGACGCAATGCAAAAGTGTGGCCTTGATATTCACAATGCCCTGCACTGTCGACGCGATCCCAGTAGCATTAAAGCATTTTTAGAATTGCACATTGAACAGGGGCCAGTGCTTGAAAAACAGCAGAAAACGATTGGCGTCGTGGATGGTATTTCCGGTGTTTTTAAATGGCTGGTCAAGCTTAAAGGCAAAGCCGACCATGCAGGCACTGCACCGATGGATATGCGTAGTGATGCCTTTATGGGTGTTGCTGATTTTGCGCACGAAATTAATCGTATCATTGATGAAGAAGGTACAGACAAGACCAGGTTAACTATTGGTCGGGTTGATTTAAAACCTGGCTATGCTCACACCATACCCGGCGAAGCACACTTTACTTTAGTGGGTCGTGATATGAGTGAAGACGTCATGCAACAGGTCGCCAATAGTTGCGGTAAAGTTCTGTCTTCAATTGCCCGTAAACACAAGCTACGATTTGAATACGAACAGATGAGCTGGCTAGAACCAAAATATTTTAGCCCCAAGCTTGTCGATTTAATTGAACAACAAGCACAAGCTCTCGGTTACTCCCACATTCGTATGCCCAGTGGCGCAGGACATGACATTCAGTTCTTTACTGATATCACTCCAACCGGCCTAATCTTTATCCCAAGTGTGGGCGGCGTCAGCCACGCACCGGACGAGTGGTCCCATTGGCAAGATGTTGAACAAGGTTCTAATTTGCTACTGGCTACTCTTTTAGAAATAGCCAACGATAATGTCTCACTTGATACTTGAGATTAAAACTTGAACACTAAATAACATATTGGTTTATCAGGTAGTCTTTGCGGGCTACCTGAACATTATATTTCATTTCCTTTTATTGCCAGTATTATTTTTACCTCTCGTCTTTTATCCCTTCTTTGTGACGCCTTTATCTGGTCAGTCCAATAATTACACAAAATATTCACACCCCAAAGCGTAGCTTCTACCTCATAAGTGCAAAAACTGCATCCAAAATGACCAAATAAACGTAACAGTAATGTTACTCAAACAAATGGGGTATACATGTCTGAGCAACGGAACAGTGACCAGCAGCATCTTGACTGGTTAAACGATATGTCGATGGGAAGCCGACAGGCATTTCAAAGCTTGTACGAAAATTCATCGGGGAAATTACTGGCCATAGCAACTAAGTTGCTCGGGCGCAAAGATTTGGCGGAAGAAGTTTTGCAAGAAGTTTATATTAAAGTTTGGCACAATCCAGAAGTGTATCATTCCGAGCGAGGCAGTGTGATGACCTGGTTGATCAGCATTTTACGCAATCAATGCATTGATCAGCTGCGTCATTCTAAAGTTAAACAAAAGCATAAGCACAAGATGCCGGAGCCTGCCGACATTAGTCCGCAGCTTGATTTAGACATGAGTGCTTCCAATCAAAAGCTTGATGAGTGTATGCGTCAGCTGAATGGCGAACAAAGAAATACTATCCAACTGGCTTTTCTATACGGTTATACCCATCAAGAAATCACTCGTCATTTAACCGCTCCCCTCGGCTCAATCAAAAGCTGGATAAGGCGTGGTCTTGAGGCTCTGAAAAGGTGCCTTAAGTCATGAGATACCATAATGAAGAGCTCTCCAACGAACTGGCCAAACACTATGTCATAGGCACCATGAGTCCATTGGCTCGTCGTCGCTTCAAAAAGTTAATGGTCAGACATGGTCACTTACAGCAAGCGGTATGGCATTGGGAACAGATCTTAAATCCAATGGCTGAAGAGCTTGCTCCAGTAGTACCCGACTCACAGGTTTGGCAGAGTATAACGGAAAGACTTGGCTGGGCTAAGAGTAGGGTTCGCACATGGTGGGCCGTGTCAGGCTGGCTAGCAACGGCTACAAGCTTACTACTGGTTGCTTATTTATGGACTATACAACCTGTAGTTTCACCGCAACAACCTCAGGCTTTAGCAGTACTCCAAGTTGAACAGAATCAGCCAGCATGGGTTGTTCAGAAAACTGGCGATAGATTATCAGTTTCTGTTAATGCACTCCCTGATATTCAAGCTAATCAGGACTTTGAGCTGTGGATGCTACCTGCCAATGGCCAGGCTCCCATTTCCTTAGGTTTATTACCTAAAACGGGTAATAAAGAGTTAGTTGTATCAACGCAACTTCCGGATCTGATTCAATCAGGACTGGCGGTGAGTATTGAGCCTGAGAATGGTTCACCAACTGGCACCCCTACTGGCCCTGTTATTCTTACTGCACAGTGGATAGAAGTTAGTGGATAGAGATTAAAAGCTAGTTATTTTATCTGGCTCCAAAAAAAAATTCTTTTTTTGCATCCAACTTAATCGTTCAGCCGTATACGAGTTACATACACAAAAAAGGTAGGTAACTCGTTATGAAAAGACAACTAATAACCAGTGCTGTTTGCTTCACATTAGCCAGCACATTCATGTATCAGGCCGCGGAGGCATCCAGTCACCGCGAAGCTCCGAACATCACCCGTTATCCAACGGTTGATTCATCAGACTTTTATCTCTTTAACAGCTATGAAACTGATCGAACTGGCTACGTCACCATATTGGCCAACTACATCCCGCTACAAGATGCTTACGGCGGCCCTAATTATTTTGCAATGGATCCGGCTGCTGCCTATAACATCCACATCGATAGCGATGGTGACGCCATTGAAGACCTGACTTATCAATTCAAATTTACCAATTCGCTAGCTGCCAATGGTGAAGGCATCAAACTGACTATTGGACCTGATGGCAATCAAAGACAAGTCGCCATTCCGTTGAAAAACGCAGGTGGCATCGCCGCAGGTGATAGCTCAGCTTTAAACTTTATTGAGACCTATAACCTGACACAAATTGAA
>JAPHRL010000022.1 GCA_026195755.1 Kangiella sp.
CGTTTTGGCAAAGCTGAAGACTTAACTATGTCGCACCTGATGGGCTCGATTGCGATCCCCATGATTTTTCCGTCTGAACCAATCAATGATATTCATTTTGGTGATGGTTCAATGCGTTTTTTAACGCCGCTAAGCCCCACCCTCCACTTAGGCGCCAATAAACTGTTTGTGGTAACCGTTGAGCCATTACGCGGAGAAGTTGACCATAAAATAAAAATTCCTTCGATAGGCGACATCAGTGGTCACCTGCTGGACAGTATCTTTATCGACAGCCTGGAAAGTGATATCGAACGGATGATGCGGGTTAATGAACTATTGGCACATATTCCTGAGCGTGACATAGTCCGCGAACAATTAACATTAAAACAGGTTGATACCTTTATCATTTCTCCCAGCATTGATCCAATGGAGCTTGCCGGCCAATATTTTAAAAATCTACCACGTGGTTTACGTTTCTTTTTCAAGCGCATAGGCGTTGACGATGAAAACGGTGAAAGTATTTTAAGTTACTTGTTGTTTGATAAATCCTTCACTAGCGATTTAATCGAGCTTGGCTATCAAGATGCGATGAAGCAGAAACACAATATTCTCGACTTTTTTGATTACGAGCCATCTTCACAAGAAGACTAATACCTGATGAACAGCTTTGATGATTTATTTGCGCATTACCCGCCTGAGGTTGCACCTTTTATGCATCAGATGCTGGCTGACTATCGGGCTAAGCAGCCCTATAAAGGCTTTACCATCGCGCATAATGTTCCCTTAACTCAAACCACCTTAATGAAGATTGCGTGCTTGAAAGCGGCGGGCGCAGATACCGTCGTGACCAATCCCAGCTTTATGACCGAAGACAAAGATACCATCAAAGTTCTAGCCAATGAGAATGTGCATTATGTGCCATTGGAATTCGTCAATGGTGAGTTTGATTTCTTGTTGGACTGTGGTGCTGAGCTGGTCGACTCCTGTTATGCACGCAAGGGCATTGTTGAACTTACACGCACTGGTGCCATGCGCTACCAACAGCACAAAGAATTTCATGTTCCGATTGTGTCAGTGGATGATACTCGATTGAAATGTCTGGAAACCTGCTTAGGCACTGGCGAAGGGGTTTATCGTGCCATTACACAAATCGCCAACATAGTCTTAACCAACAAGAATATTTTGATTTTTGGCTATGGTAAAGTTGGCATTGGCATCGCTTACTACTTCTCTAAAATCACACCCAACATCATTATTGCCGAAGCCGACAGAGAGCGTTTAACACTAATAGAGCAACGCGGTTATCAAAGTGTTGATGCCAAGCAATCTCAATTGATTGAACATGCCGCTGAAGCTAGCGACCTGATTATTACCGCCACAGGACTGAAGGACATTATCAGTGATAATTATCACTCGGGG
Organism: Kangiella sp.; assembly: GCA_026195755.1. Taxonomy (GTDB): domain Bacteria; phylum Pseudomonadota; class Gammaproteobacteria; order Enterobacterales; family Kangiellaceae; genus Kangiella. The sequence goes on from JAPHRL010000022.1 coordinate 1,399, forward strand.
GCGTTTAAAGACAAGTTACTAGCCAATGCTGGCGCTGAAGATGAATTTGGTTTTGCTTTTGAAGCAAGCGAGGTTTTAGCTGACAAAAAACCGGTTAATTTTATTCTCAAAGAACCGACCCTGATGGAGTTTCTTGATCCGATTTTCTTCGCACACAATATTGCTATTGATGACGCGTTAAATAATAAGCAAACAGGATTTAGAGCATTAGATCAAAAAGCTGATGAAGAGATTGTTGGTCAATGGGCCAAACATCATGGTTGGACAGTCGAAAAGCTGAATACGATTTTTTGATTCTGTTCTAAACTGGCAAGTAGACCGCGCGAAGCTCGTCTTCGAACTCCAACAATAAAACCTGCTCCCGCAACCAGGGCGGAATACCTCGCTCTTGAAAATAGTTTTTTAGTGAGACACTTTGCCCTCTCTTTTCAAACCTGATGCGCTCACCTCCCTGTCGACCTTTGACGATTAACTCTTTCCCCACCAAGTGTGGATAGTTTTGTTGTAACCACTCCAAGGGAATTAACAGCTGGTTATTTAGAAACAGGTCCGAGTTAGCTGGCCATTTCAACTCAAGTTCTGAGTAATCCGGAGCTGTGACGGTGACCCAATATAGAGCCTCTCGAAAGCGCCTGATTGAGCCGTTGACTAATTCAATCACAGGATTGGCATCTTCCTTTGCATCAAGCATTTGCGTTTGAATTTGCTCCAGCAATACCTGACTTGGCATGTTAGCGCCACAGGCTTCTAACCAATACCGCAACAGGTTTCTAACTCGCTGCGGGCTTAACTGCCTTACTTCTGCTAACACCAATGAGTGATGTTGCACCTCATAACAGCTTTCGAAATCAATGGCTGCCAGTTCATCCAGTAGTTGCTGATTCTCGGCTTGAATCTGGCTGGCACTAGCAATGACTTTAGAAGCCTGTGGCCACTTTTGTTCAATAAGAGGCATCAGCTCGTGGCGCACAAAATTACGTCGAATATCCGTGTCTTGATTAGTCGGGTCTTCAATCGCTTTTAACCCATGAGAATCACAGTAAGCTTCCAGCGCTTCTCTGGTCACTGCCAACAGCGGCCGAGCCAGATAGCCCTTTGCAAACTCAGTAATTTTTGGCATAGATGCCAAGCCTTTGCTGCCTGCACCACGAAACAACTGCAACAGAAATGTCTCTGCCTGATCGTTTAGATGCTGACCA
>JAPHRL010000033.1 GCA_026195755.1 Kangiella sp.
GACGTTTGATGTCAAACAGCTGGTGCTGCAATTGACGAATGGCAAAGGGGAAAATTTCTTTTTTCAGCCGCTGTCCGCCACCTTCTTTGAAGGCTAAACGCCATTCTTTAAGATACAGCCAGCGGGAGAAATGCAGTAGCTTGAGGTTGTAAGAAGGTGACTTTAAATATTCGACAAATTGTGAGCCTTCGCGCTTGAAAGCTTTGCGTAGCCCCTGTTCGAAACCTTCTAATTCTGAGTATTTAAAGCCATAGAGTTTGCCGTTGTTAAGCCAGTTAATTTCTTGTGCGACTTTTAACAGTTTGGCGAAGTTTTTGGTGATTTCGCGCCAATCACTGCGCAAACTGCTTAAAGCATGGCGCGGTATCATGGGCGCAAACACTGAGTACATGTGTTGCATGAACATTAAAGCGCGGTTCAGTTGCAGAACATTATCCAGCGTTACTTCGCGTTTCATTTGCTTGATGTAGTGTTGCCAATGGCCAAGTCCAGTATGCGCGATGGTTTCGAAGGCCGCTTCAGCTGAAGATTTAGCGCTTAGTTCGACCACTCTAAGTTGTTTTAAATATGGAGACGACTTTCGGCACAGACTGTAGCCACGCTCAGCTTTGCTTTCACTGTCTAATACCAGATTAAATTTTTCAATCAGCTCCTGGCATAAGGCAAATAGAACGGCTGGCTCGCCTTCTTTAAGCTCCAGTTCGACTTCACAGATATCCTGCTTGGCTTCTTTACAACGGATTGAACCGACATCCAAAGCGATTTCGATCTGACTGTCGCTTTCTGTGACAACCATCTGGCGTCTTAAAAAATCGGTATTAAAGGCTGGCTTGAATGGGCCATCCTCTTCTTCGGCTTCTTCGAGCAATATCATCAGATACGGCTCAGCCACGGCCTGCAGGTCTAATTCTTTGGAAGGCAGTTCGATCTCGGATTCATTGCGTTGAAACAGGCCACCCACAACTCGACCAGCGGATTTGACCGACTGGATGAATTTTTCACCGTCTCGGCGGATTCGTAGCCCGATTTCCATCTCTCTGAGTTTATGATTCTCAGTGTCGAAATAGGTGTTGGCCAATTGCTTTTCCTGCCAATCACTAGTGTCCGAGAATCGATCGCTAACCCATTGTTTTATATCGCTTATCTTGTCGGGCGTCGCTGATAGTTTTATTTCTATTTCGATCGACATGCCTTAATTTCTACTCAGTTTGGTTTGAGTCATTCAACGCAGTTTACAGCGCGAATCGGAAATTGCCAATCGTTAAGTCTGGTATGCGAGTGCTCGCTTGCTTATAATGTGCACCTTTACTTGTTGGCCCAAATAATCCATTGGGGGATATATGGCTAATTCGATTCTTGATCTTTTTGCATCATCACCTATTCGTCCTATGCAAGATCATATGGCGAAAGTTCATGAGTGCGCCTCTGAACTGAAAAACTTCTTTAAAGCGACTATCGAAGGCAACTGGGAACAAGCTGATCAGCTTAAAACTCGAATTCGTGAGCTTGAAAATGAAGCTGATGATTTAAAACACGATTTACGCATGCACTTGCCGAAAGGCCTTTTCCTACCGGTAGCTCGTACCGACCTTCTCGCTCTTCTGAGCAAACAGGACAAAATTGCCAATATCGCTCGCGACATTTCTGGTCTGGTCTTTGGCCGTAAAATGCAATTCCCAGCTGGCGTTAATGAAGATTTGATGGGCTTGATTCAGCGTTCGATCGATGCATCAGGACAGGCTTTTAAAGCCATCAACGAATTAGATGAATTATTGGCAACCGGTTTTAGAGGCCGCGAAGCCAGTCTGGTTGAGGAAATGATTGATCAACTGGATATGATTGAAAACGATACAGACGATTTACAACGTGAGTTGTTGTTCAAAATTTTTGAACAGGAAAACGAACTACCCCCTGTACAAGTGATGTTTATGTATAAGGTAGTACAACAAATCGGTGATTTAGCTGACAGCGCTCAAAGCGTCGGTTCACGCCTTGAAATGATGATAGCTCGATAAACCGGGGGGAGTCGTGGATTTCATATTACAAAACGCAGATACTTTTATCTGGATAGCGGTAGCATTTGGTTTTTTAATGGCTTTTGGTGTTGGCGCCAATGATGTTGCCAACGCCATGGGAACATCGGTTGGTGCGAAAGCATTAACCCTTAAACAAGCTATTTTCGTTGCTGCTATATTTGAATTTGCCGGTGCTTATCTAGCCGGTGGCCAGGTCACACAGACCATTCGCAAGGGAATTATTGATTCAGCTTATTTTGAAGGTACGCCGGAACTGTTAATTTTTGGCATGATGGCAGCCCTGCTGGCTGCTGGTGTATGGCTGGTTCTTGCTTCTAAATTCGGTTGGCCAGTTTCAACCACCCACTCCATCATCGGTGCCATCGTTGGTTTTGCGGCAGTTGGTGTTAGCGTTGACGCAGTTAGCTGGGGCAAAGTTGGTTCGATCGTCGGTAGTTGGGTTGTCACTCCTTTCATTGCTGGTGCGATCGCCTTCCTGATTGTCATGAGCGTGCAAAAACTGATACTTAACCGTTCCAATCCATTTGCAATGGCCAAACGCTACGTCCCGTTCTATATGTTCTTAACTGGCTTTGTGATGGCGTTAGTAACCATCATGAAAGGTCTAAAGCATATCTTTCAGGACCATGATATTAACTTAAGCATGACCGAAACCTACCTCATAGCTATCGGTTTCGGTGCTCTGATTGCTGTTATTGGTGCTTTAGTTATCAGCCGAATTAAAGTTGAAGAGGAAGCCGATAAGGACTACCACTTCTATAGTGTGGAAAAGGTTTTCACCGTTCTGATGATTGTGACCGCCTGTGGCATGGCATTTGCTCACGGTTCGAATGACGTTGCTAACGCGATTGGTCCCTTGGCTGCGATTGTCAGCGTGATTCAAAACGGTGGCGATATCGGTGCCAAAGCGGTGGTTGACCCAAGAATCCTGCTGGTCGGTGCGATTGGTATCGTCATTGGTCTGATTGTATTGGGTAGCCGCGTTATGGCCACCATCGGTCAAAAGATTACTCACTTGACACCAAGCCGTGGTTTCGCTGCTGAGTTAGCAGCTGCTTCAACCGTGATTATTGCCAGTGGCGCAGGCCTGCCGATTTCAACCACTCAGACCTTGGTTGGTGCCGTTTTAGGGGTTGGTATGGCACGCGGTATTGCGGCATTGAATCTCGGCGTTGTACGTAACATTCTCGTATCATGGGTTGTAACGTTACCTGCCGGCGCAATACTGTCAGTGATATTCTTCTTTATCTTTAAGGCACTATTCAGCTTTTAATCCTTAAAATAGCTTCAATAAGTGCAACTAATTAGCCCTTTTGCGGGCTAATTAACACTTAATAACAAACGGTTTTAAGCCATTTAAATCAATGTCTTAAGGCCGTTTTTTTGTGCCTGTATGAATCACCCCAAGTATTCTGTTAAGTAGTCTTATCATCAACCTCTTCCCCCCTCCTTTTACCTGCTATATACTTGCCCCTTTATTTACGATTGAGCTCAAAATTTAACCGTTAGGATTGATTATGTTTCGTCTACTTTTAGTGTTTTTACTGCTGACTACAACCCAGTTTGCGCAAGCAGCTGATCCAGCTCAAAACACTGACACCCAAAGCCAGTATTATGTGTCCGATGAAATTGGAGTCATCATGCGTAGCGGTCCAACCAATCGTTATCGAGTTACTGGTCGATTAGTTGCCGGAACACCTATTGAAGTTTTGGCATCGGATACTGCAAACGACAGTAGTCAAGTTCGCGCCGCCAATGGTGACGAGGGCTGGATTCAAACCGAATATATTACCAATCAGCCGACGGTTCGCGCCCTACACGCTGAACTGCAAGTTGAACATGAAGCGCTGCAACAACAACTGTCTCAAGCCAAACAGCAGGTTGCAGATCAAGAGAATGTGATTGCGCTGAATGATCAGCTGCAACAACAGGTTTCCGAATTGCAAAATGAATCGGACAAACTTCGTCAACAAAACGAACTGTTAAAAGATCGTTTTCATAGCGATGTGTTTTACGCAGGTGCTTTTGTCCTGCTAGTGGGCATGCTAATCAGCTGGATTTTATCCCGCTTTAGCATGAAACGCCGTCAGCGCTCCGGTTGGCGTTGACGTTTTCAGGTTGTACTCTAGGTTCTATTAGTCCTAGTCAGTACATTGTTATTAGGTAATTGCCGTAATGTTTAAAGCCAGTCAAATCCTGTCAGATTCCTATCAGCAACTCTCGCTGAGCGAGTGGCAGGAAATTATCACCCAAAACTACTCTGTCGATGAGTCGAGCTTCTTACAAGAATTGTTAGAGCTCGCCACCCCTGACGACAAAACCGTCAATATTATTACTCACCAGTCTGCACAGCTGGTCGAAGAAATCCGTCAAAGTAGTAAGTCGCGAGAAGGTGTAGAAGCCTTTTTGCAACAATACAGCCTAAGTACCAAGGAAGGTGTGATTCTGATGTGTCTGGCGGAAGCGCTATTGCGTATTCCTGATGCTAGTGTTGCCAACGCTTTGATCCGTGACAAACTCAGTGCTGCGGAATGGAAAAAGCATACCGGGCAGAGTGAATCTCTTCTGGTCAACGCTTCGACCTGGGGCTTGATGTTAACCGGTAAAATTGTCGATGTTGATCAAGACGGTGACGGTAAACCTGATACCTTGTTAAAAGGATTGATTGCCAAGTTTGGTGAGCCCGTTATTCGCCAGGCCATGAATCAGGCGATGCGTTTAATGGGTCGCCAATTCGTACTGGGCCGCAGCATTAAAGAAGCGATGAAACGTGGCGCCAAAAGCGTTGAGAAAGGCTATACCCACTCATTCGATATGTTGGGTGAAGCGGCCTATACCGCGAAGGATGCACATCGTTATTACGAAGCCTACAGCAAAGCAATCCAGGAAATTGGCCAGGTCAAAGTTAAAGAAGGCCAACTTGCGCCTAGCATCTCAATCAAATTGTCAGCGCTTCATCCGCGTTATGAGGTCGGTCAAAAAGATCGTGTCTTGACCGAAATGGTCGATACCCTGTTAAAGCTAGTGAAGCAAGCTCATGATTTAGATGTTGCAGTAACGATTGATGCTGAAGAAGCTGATCGCCTTGAGCTGTCGCTGGATATTTTCGAAGCCCTTTATACCTCTGATATTTGTCAGGACTGGGCCGGTTTGGGGATGGTTGTTCAGGCCTATTCCAAGCGCGCCCTGCCGATTTTAGGGTGGCTGGATGCATTGGCTCGCCAACATGGTCGTCGCATTCCTATTCGTCTGGTCAAAGGCGCTTATTGGGACTCAGAGATTAAGTGGTCACAGCAAGCAGGCTTAAGTAACTATCCAGTATTTACCCGTAAGGCCGGCACTGACGTTTCATACCTGGCTTGCGCGCGCTTTATCATGAGCACTAAAGACAGCTTCTACCCGCAATTTGCAACCCATAATGCACAAACCGTATTTAGCATTATGGAAATGGCGGAGGAGCGTCGTGACTTTGAATTCCAGCGTTTTCATGGCATGGGTGAAATTCTGTATGACAAGGTGTTGGAGCGCTATCCCGGTTTGAAATGCCGTATTTATGCGCCAGTAGGCAACCACAAAGAGTTATTGCCTTATCTGGTGCGTCGCTTATTGGAAAATGGCGCTAATACCTCTTTCGTTCACCAGCTAGTCGATAAAGCGACTCCGGTGATGAGCTTGGTCGAGCATCCATGTCTTGTGCTTAAGCGTTACCCAACCTTGCACAATGATCGCATTCCATTGCCACCTCATATTTATGGTCCTGACCGTGTTAACTCATCAGGTACTAATCTCCACATTAACAGCCAGATCGAGCCTTTTATGCAAAACGTAGAACAGTATTTAGACAATCAATGGCACGCTAAACCGATTATTGATGGTAAAGAATTTACCACTAACGAAGAAGCCGTTTTCTGCCCGTACGACAACTCGCATCAAATCGGTACTGTGCATAAAGTCAGTGAAGAAATGGCCTTAGACGCACTGTCTATCGCCCACAACAACTTTATTGCATGGGATATGACTCCAGTAGAGCAACGCGCTCAGATCCTGGAGAAAATTGCTGATGTGTTTGAGGAAAACGAATCTGAGCTCATTGCCTTGTGTAGCCGCGATGGCGGCAAAACCATGCAGGATGGCATTGATGAAGTTCGCGAAGCAGTGGATTTCTGTCGCTTTTACGCCAATAACGCACGTAAAGATTTTGGCCAGGAAATCACTCTGCCTGGACCAACCGGCGAGAGTAATCACCTCTACCTTCAAGGTCGCGGTGTGTTTGCCTGTATCAGCCCATGGAACTTCCCATTGGCAATCTTCACCGGTCAGGTAGTTGCTGCTTTGGTTGCGGGTAATACAGTTCTGGCTAAACCTGCCGATCAAACCACTCTAGTTGCTTATCGCGCGGTTCAATTAATGCATAAAGCTGGCGTTCCAACCAGTGTCTTACAATTCGTGCCATGCCGCGGTTCAACTTTCGGTAATGTTATTTTGTCTGATCTTCGCGTTGCAGGGGTTGCCTTCACCGGTTCAACGTCTACCGCACAAACCATTAACCGAACTTTGGCAACTCGCGATGGCATGCTATCGCCGCTGATTGCCGAAACGGGTGGCCAAAACGCCATGATAGTCGATAGCTCGGCCTTGCCTGAGCAAGTCGTTGCTGACGTGATTCAATCAGCCTTCACCAGCGCCGGCCAGCGTTGTTCTGCCTTGCGGGTACTTTATGTACAGGAAGATGTTGCTGATCGCATTCTGGAAGTGCTTTCCGGTGCTATGCAGGAGTTGAAACTGGGCGACCCGACCGACTTGTCTACTGACATTGGGCCGGTAATCGACGCGGTTTCGCGGGAAGAGTTAGCTGGCCATGTTGAGCAGTTGCGTGCAACCGGCAACTTAATTGCTGAGACGCCTATGCCTGCTGGCCTGGAGAAAGGCTGTTACCTGGCTCCAACCGCATTCTTTATCAATCATATCAATGACTTGACTCAAGAATGGTTTGGCCCGATTTTGCATGTCATAAAATACAAAGCGAAAGACCTGGATAAGGTCATTGACCAGATCAACGGTTATGGCTTCGGTTTGACGCTGGGCATTCATTCGCGCAACGAAAGCACCGCGACTTACATTGATAAACGTGCCCGGGTGGGTAACGTCTATATCAACCGTAATATGATTGGCGCCACCGTTGGTGTACAGCCATTTGGTGGGCAAGGCTTATCAGGTACTGGCCCGAAAGCAGGCGGTCCATTCTACCTGCACCGCTTTGCTACCGAGCATACGCGCACCAATAACACAGCTGCGATTGGCGGTAATGCTACCCTGCTATCGTTAGGCGATTAATTCAAAACAGGGTAAACTAAAGGGCATTATTACTTAGGTAGTAATGCCCTTTTTTTACGACCAACTATTACCAACCTGCCATGACAACAATTTCACCAGACTTTATAGACCACATTGCCCAGCAGCTTAAGGATCCCGATGCGTTGCAAGCTTTGCTGGACTATAGTCAAAAACCATTACGCAAAAGTATCCGCATTAACCCGTTAAGAGCCAATAGAGAAGCTGTGATCAGCGAATGGCAGCGGGCTGGTTATAAACTGGATCCGATTCCCTGGTGTGATGATGGTTTCTGGATTGATGAGGAGCATAAGCCACTTGCAGATGGTTTTGGTAAATTGGTACCACATTTGGCCGGGCAATTTTATATTCAGGAGTCGAGCTCTATGTTGCCCGTCAGTGCATTGTTTGCCGCTCATCCTGAACCAGAAATGGTGCTCGATGTAGCGGCGGCTCCTGGCTCAAAGACCACTCAAATTTCCGCAAAAATGAACAACGACGGATTAGTCGTAGCCAATGAACTATCCTCTTCCAGACTCAAAGTCTTGTACGCCAACTTAGAACGCACGGGAGTCAGTAATACGATTCTGTGCCACCATGATGGTCGTCAGTTCGGCAAAGCCGCCGAGCAAACCTTTGATGCTATCTTGCTGGATGCGCCCTGTGGTGGCGAAGGTACAGTACGTAAAGATCCTGAGGCATTAAGTAACTGGTCATTGGCTAGCGTTTTAAGTATCTCCGAGTTGCAGAAGGAACTGATTATGAGCGCCTTCAATGCGCTCAAGCCCGGCGGCACTCTGGTTTATTCCACCTGCACTCTATCCAAAGAAGAGAATCAGTTGGTATGCCAGCACTTGCTGGAGACCCATTCCGATAGGGTTGAGATTTTTCCGTTAAATGAATTATTTGCAGGCGCTGATAAAGTTGCCACTCCCGAAGGCTATTTACACGTATACCCGCACCTTTTCGATAGCGAAGGCTTCTTTGTAGCCTGCTTTAAGAAAAAACAAGCAACCGTTACCGATGAATTTACTCATGATAGCGCCCTGAGCTCTCGCTTCCCCTTCTCTCCTTTAACCAACAAGGAGTATCAAGAACTTGAGCAGCACTGCGCGACTCTAGGCTGGTCTTTAGAGCCGCATAAAAAGCAACTATGGAAGCGCGATAACGAAATATGGTTCTTCCCAAGAGGCATTGAAAAGCTGATTGGCAAGCTACGAATGAGTCGAATTGGTGTTAAACTGGCTGAAAGCCACCGTAGTGGCTATCGCCTACAACACCAGGCCGCCACTACCTTTGGCCATGAACTCGAACAACAAACTTATGAACTCAATAGCCAACAAGCGGTCGAGTATTATCAAGGGCGTGATATTAGTATTGAGAAATCTGATAGCCTGAAAAAAGGCGAAGTAGCAGTTCTTTATCAGGGTACTGTGATTGGATTGGCTAAAAATCTGGGTAATAAATTAAAAAACTCTTTGCCTCGAAATTTAGTACAAGACAATCCTTTTGCCATACTTTAATACTGCCAGCATTGATATAGATTGTGGAACTCTTGATGAATGATTTTATGAAATATATAACGACATTTAAAACCAGTTTATTGTTATTAAGCTTAACGGTTCTGGTGTCTTGTCAAACACTTGAAACCACCACCGATGGCAGTCAACTTCCGTTATCACCAGAGGTCACTACTGGCCAACTGGATAATGGCATTCGTTACTATATTCATCCAAACGGCAAACCGTCGGAACGGGCATACATAACCTTGTTGCTCAACGTAGGCTCTTTACAGGAAGAAGCCCATGAGCGCGGAGCTGCACACTTTGTAGAGCATATGGCCTTTAATGGTTCAGCCCACTTCAACAAAAACGATTTGGTAGCCACACTGGAAAGCCTCGGCATGACGTTTGGCTCTGACATAAACGCTTTTACCAGCTTTGATAACACTCGATATCATTTAGAAATTCCCACCGACAATCCGGATAACTGGTCAACGCTTACTTTAATTCTTGATGACTGGATTACGGGCATTAAATTCGAACCCGAAGAAGTCGACAAAGAACGCAAAGTAATCCTTTCAGAAAAGCGAGCGCGCAAAGGTTTAGGGGATCGCTTATCGGAGATTTTGAACCCGATAAATTTTGGTGATGCACGTCATGCTGACAGAATGCCGATCGGAATCGATGAAACACTGAATAGCATGACAGCTGAACAGCTCAAAGCATTTTATCAAAAATGGTATCAACCGCATAATATGGCGATTATCATTACCGGCGATGTTGAACCTGATAATGCGGTCAAACTGTTCAATAACACCATAGGGCAGATCAAGCCATCCAATGAAATAAAGCCTCAAGAATATTTGATTCCAGGCAAGGTTGAACCCGCTTATGCAGTCGTCACTGATCAAGAAATACTGACCAGCTCCATCAACATTCGCTACCAAACTCACAGTGTTACCCTCAATGATTACGAAGCACTCCGCTATCGACTGCTTAACCAAATCATGGTCAGCCTATTTAATAGTCGAATGTATGAGCTTGCTGATGGTGTCGAAAAACCATTTGAGACTGCCAGTCTTAGTTATGCGCAATTGGGTAACGATAAATTACTATTCAATTTCTCGGTAACCCCAAAAGATGGCGAGTTCGATCAAGGTTATAAACGCTTATTTGAAGAGATTCAACGGGTCGAACAACATGGTTTTCTAGCTAGCGAATTACAACGCTATCGAAAAGAAATATTAAATAGCAGCTTATTGGCGGTAGAGGATTCAGACTCTATTCATTCCCGAAGCCTGTCGGATCGCTACATGTCCCACTTTCTGTACGGTGAACATTACTTTTCAACCATTCAGCGTCATGTGCTACTGGAAATGATTTTGCCAAGCATCAGCGCATCTGAAGTCTCAACCCATTTTGATCAACTGCTAGCCAGCGAGCTGCACTCAATTTTAGTTTACGCACCAGAGAATGAAGCACCTTCCACTCTACTTGAACAAGAGTTATTTGCTCAACTGGCTAAGCCGCTGAATGTTTCTCCTTATCAAGAGTCCGAACTGAATACTCCATTGATGACCGCCCTGCCTGAAAAAGGAAGCATCATCGAGCAATCTGCAATTGAGCCAGTAGAAGCGACTAAATTCCAACTAAGTAATGGCGCAACGGTCATCATCAGACCAAGCGACTTATCGAATACCGAAGTGTTATTAACCGCTTATGCGCCTGGTGGCTACTCACTCGCCAGTAAGTCTCAACAACGCTCTGCGATGGAGTCTGCAAAATTAGTAGCAGCTTCTGGGATTGCCAATTATTCGAGAAGTGATTTAGGTAAAAAGCTGCACGATAAAACGGTTCAACTCAATCTAAATATTGGCCGCTACTACTCACAACTTTCTTCGAGTAGCGCTCCCAAGGATTTGGAGTTAATGTTCCAGTTAATACACCTCTATTTTACCCAGCCTAAAATTGATCCCATTATTGCTGAGAACTACAAAGACTCAGTGATTCAGTATCAGCGTAATCGCCTCAATGATCCGGAGCAGCGCTACGCTGATGAATTGCATTTGCTGATGACTAACAACCATCCAAAGTCACAACCATGGTCGGTTGAAGAAGCTCAGAAGATCGATTCTGAAATTGCACTTAACTTTTATAAACAACGATTCTCGAAAGCAAACAACTTCACCTTTGTGATTGTAGGGAATATAAAACCTGAAGAGATTGAGCCTTTAATTGAGCAATACATTGCCAGTCTCCCATCTAGCAATAAGAGCGAAACCTGGCAGGATGAAAATGTTCGAACCGCTAAACGTGATATTTACTTTGCACGAGATACAGCGTTAGATGAAAAGACAAAGGTCTTTTTGCAATATCATAAACCCATTGACCATTACGTTTCGGATACCCGCTTTCGCTTAGGACTATATCAAGAACTCTTACAACAGGAGTTGCAAGCGAAGTTACGTGAAGAGCTGGGAGAAGTATATTCCATCGGTGTCAGTGCTAACGTCGAGCGGTACCCAACAGAATGGTTTAATCTATTTATCAGTTTTAATGCTGAACCTGGCCATGAGCCACTATTGATTGACACCATTCAAGAGGTTATTGATCAAACACTGTCTCAACCTTTACCACAGGACAAGCTTGACAATATCAAACAGCAACGTCGTGTATCATTTATTGAGGGACAGCAGAATAATCATTTCTGGCTCAGCCAAATCATGCTGTATGAACGTGAACAGATTGATTATTCGTACTTCACCAACTATATGAACCGTTTAGATGTGGTAACCACAAAACAAATTCAAAACACGGCGAAAATGCTTTTTAATGACAGTTATCTCATTACCAGTATTATGCGTCCAAAAGTTGATACTGATAGAGTCGGCAAGTCCGAACAGAAAACGGAACAGGCCATTACGGATTAACGTCAGTCAAACCAGGGACAATCACTTTTTGTCCCTGGTAATTAACCAATAAATCATTCTCCATAATATCCTCCACAACCATTCCCTTCATTACCGTATCACCGATGCTATAAGCCTTACCGTTAAGCATCACAAACCTATCCTCGGGTTTGGTTGCGTATATGTGGGTGGTGTAGATCAAGGTTGGCCAATGCTCATGATCAATGGCTGCTAAAAATACAGGCTTACTATTAGTTGGTTGGCGAGCTGTTGTTTGTTCAGTTTGAGTGCCAGCCGATGCAACCACTTCCGTCGCTTGCGGACGACTGACTGTATCCACCACCGGATTCACCTTTTTCTGTACCACCGGTTGCTGCACTTGAAGTGGCTCTTTTTTAATCATTATGCCTACTGTTTCAGTCACGCCTGGTGAATGAATATTCATACCATCAGGATTCGACTTTATTTCCTCAGGTGCAGCATTTAATCGTTCATTGGCATCAACACCTGCTGTGCCCACATTAGTTTCGAATCGCTCTCCGCTTACTGCAGCTTTAGAAGGCTCACTACTGATCGACTCGGTTTCAAGATTTGTTCCATTATGCTGCGACTCCAATAATAACCATATGACCAGTGCAAACAACACCACAATGACCACTAAAAATAATCGCAACCATCGCCTGGACTCATCTTCTTCAATAAAAGCAGTATGCTGATGTTCACTGCTAAGATTCGGCACATCACCGTCTTTCTCACCAGATTCTGTTTTTTTGATTGCATCAAGAATATACGACATTTAATTCACCGCCTGCAATTCACTCGACTGCAACTTTGGGATACTGGGTTCAGATAAACTATTAATGACCATAATAGAATGTTTCCCTAATAAGCCATCTGAAACTAAACCATGCTCCATCTGGAACAATGCCAACCAATCAGAAACCTCTTCGGAAAAATAGTTGCCCGGAGTAATAGTTATTCCTTCATAGGTTTCAATAAAATGAGTTAACCAATTTACGGCACTACTTCTGACGCCAACACCAATCGGCTCTCGATACCCCGCTGGCACTTTCCAAAATAATTGATACTCTCCTGTCCATAATGGATTCAGTTTTTTGCGCTCAATGGTTACTTGATTCTCACCAAACTGAATAACCGCGGATTGATCTTTAATGGCAATCAGGGTTCCCCAGAAGTCACCACCTTGCAAAGTTCTAAATTTCAAGTTGGCCGGTCGATTAAGCTGCCCCAGAAATTTCCAGTCAGTCATGCCCTCATCACAACCAAGTCCATACTCCGACGCCATGGTACAGGCATCACTCGATTGAAAAGGTATATAGGATATGCCCCACAAAGCCAGCAAGTTTTGGTGCGCAATTGCCCCACTACGATCCCAGCTTTGCTCTCCCCAGAAATCGGAAGCCAGTTGGTCGGGACTTTTATTGAGCGGCTCTTTCATCGGGTCCTGTTCGGCTACAGTTAATCCCGATTGAGCTACAGACGCAGTAGAATGTTCACTGTCATCAACGCTAACCGTTAGTGGTTGATTTGAGGCCACATTGTCCTTATCAGAAATACCCATAAACCAGAGTGTCAAACCAAGCACAGCAATCAACAACGTCGCAGGCAGAGCCCACTTCCAATAACGAATGTCGTTCATTACATCATTCTTGTAGCTGTTATGACCTAAAACTTCTTCGACAGCCTTAGTCACCGTGCGAGTATCTACATGGTGCAAGTTTTCAGCAAAGGCACCGAGCATTGCACGATCGCTTATAACATTGATGAGACGCGGGACACCGCCACTTGCCTGATGAATCTGCTTAACTGCTGACGCTTTAAACACAGGACGAATAACACCAGCGATACGTAAGCGGTGCTCAAGATAGGATTTGGTTTCATTAAGTGACAAGGGACGAAGATGGTAACGAGCTGTAATTCGTTGCGCTAATTGGCGTAGTTCTTTTTTAGCCAGTAATTCCTGTAGCTCTGGCTGACCGATTAAAATGATTTGCAATAGCTTCTTCTGGTTCGTTTCCAGATTAGTCAGCAACCTTATTTGCTCTAATACCTCAACGCTTAAGTTCTGCGCCTCGTCGATCATCAGGACGGTATTTAAACCCTGTTCATGGTTGGCGAGCAAACGGCCACTCAACAAATCAGTAAAGGTTTTCAGGCTGGACTCTTTGGCATCATACTCAATACCCAACTCATCACACATGGTTGCCATTAGCTCAATGGCGTTTAACTTAGGGTTGAGAATATAAGCAAGTCGAACATTCGCAGGCAGCTGCTCAAGTAAACAACGACAAACCGTTGTCTTACCAGTCCCAACCTCACCGGTTAACAGCACAAAGCCACCACCCACGCCAATTCCATAGAGCAGGTGCGCCAAGGCATCTCGATGTCGCTCGCTCATGAATAAATAGCGAGGATCTGGAGCAATGGTAAACGGTGTTTCTTTTAACCCAAAGAAATCGTTATACATACTAGTGCCCAAACTTCCCCATTGAATATTGTATAGTTATTGTAGTTTGCATATTATTACCCATTATCTACAACCTCTCAATCTAAGGGATAGAGTGTAAAGATGCACGGACTTTTACTAACATTTACTTTGCTAGTTACTCTGTTTTTTGCAACGTCAGCCCAAGCTTTCGAAGGCAAAATTTACAGATGGACGGACAAAAATGGAAAAATCCATTTTTCTGACACTCCTCCACAGGATGAATCGCTTAAAGTGGAGGAGCAAAAGCTGGATAGTAAAAGCATGACAGTCACCAGCATGCCCCGTTCACAAAAGGTGACATTGGTTTCTGAAAAGATGTGCCAATCTGCCATCGATAACTTAAAAAACACCGAACCGCTCTATCGTGGAGAACTAGTGAAGAAATTAGCCCAAAAGCAGATCACTAACGAACAATTCTCAGAAGGACTGGCCAAACTGGATGACTTAAAAGAAATGACCAATCCCACTAACTGTAGAAAAGCCAACCCTGACGAACAAGTTTTGCTAAACTGCATAGCACAAAACAAAGATGCTAGAAGCTGTATAAAATAGCAATTTAGACAGCTACACAAAGTAATAATACAAGGTAACGACATAAAGGTAAGCATGCAAATCTATTTGGTCGGTGGCGCAGTTAGAGACAAACTCTTAGGGCTTGACGTAGTTGATCACGACCATGTGGTGGTGGGAGCGACGCCGGAGCAAATGCTGGCCAAAGGTTATAAAGAGGTCGGCAAAGACTTCCCAGTCTTTCTCCACCCCAAAACCGGTGAGGAATACGCTTTAGCCAGAACCGAGCGAAAATCTGGCAAGGGCTATAAAGGATTCAGCGTCGATTTCTCATCCGAAATCACGTTAGAGCAAGACCTGATTCGACGCGATCTCACCATCAATGCCATGGCGCAGGATGAACAGGGCAATCTTATTGACCCCTACAATGGTCAACAAGATCTTAGAAACCGAATATTGCGCCATGTCTCCTCTGCCTTCGCCGAAGATCCTTTGCGTGTTCTTCGCGTCGCTCGCTTTGCTGCCCGCTTTGCACACCTTGGCTTTATTATCGCTGATGAAACCTTTGCTTTAATGCAACAGCTCTCCTTTGGTGATGAGCTAAAACACCTGACTCCTGAAAGAGTCTGGGTAGAAACCGAAAAAGCTTTAGCCAGCCAGTCGCCCCAAGTGTATTTTGACGTACTTCATCAATGCGGGGCACTTGCTGTATTGATGCCTGAGATGGATTGCCTGTGGGGAATCCCTAATCCTGAGAAATGGCATCCAGAGATTGACACTGGCATCCACACCCTGATGGTCATTGAGCAGGCAGCAAAAAAGACCACTGACTTGCGAGTCCGTTTTGCTGCCGCCGTACATGATTTAGGCAAGGGCGCCACGCCACGTGACCAGCTGCCACAACATCGCGGGCATGAAGAGTCTGGCGTCCCCATTATAAAAAAGCTCAGTCGCCGATTAAAAATCCCGAAAATCTATGAGCAATTAGCGACGCAGGTTTCTCGCTATCATCTGCATAGCCACAAAATGTTTGAGCTGCGCCCCAGCACTGTTTTAAAAATGCTGAAAGGCTTGAGCGCTTATCGCAACCCAGATTTTTTAGAGGCTTTCATCCTAACCTGTGAGGCAGATTTCAATGGACGTCTGGGTAACGAAGATAAGCCTTACCCACAAGGTGACTTGCTGAGACAGTGCTTTAAGGTATCTGAAACGGTTGATGTGCAGTTGTTAATTGAGAAAGGATATGAAGGAGCCAAGCTCGGCGAAGCGATTGACCGAGCAAGACTCAAGGCTATTAAAGAACACTTAGCCCATAAATACGATAGCGAATAAAACCACCCCCAGAACTAGGCGATACCAGACGAATGGCATAAAGCCAATTTTTTCAAGCCACTTCAAAAACAAGTGAATACAGGCAAAAGCACTCACTGCCGAAACCACAATACCTAAAATCAAAAAGTCCCAATCAAACTTAGCCCCATCCTGAGCCAGCTGAATCCCTTTCAAACCGCCTGGTAGCACAATCGCTGGAATCGATAGCAGGAATGAATAACGGGCGGCAGCTGTACGAGAAAATCCTAATAAAGCAGCAGCGGTCATGGTAATCCCTGAACGAGAAGTGCCCGGAATTAATGCTAGCGCCTGAGCCCCACCAATGGCAAAAATATCGCGCCAGCGCAGCTGGTATTCGTCCTTAAATTGCTCAGGAGACTTGCCTTTATATTGACGTTCCGCGTACCACAACAGCAAACCAAAGATAATCGTTGTAATCGCGATCACATAAACCTCACGCAAATACAAATCAACAATGTCAAAAGCTTCAAGGAATAAACCAAACAAACCCACCGGAATCGTGCCGAAAATAACCGCCCAGGCCAAACGCGAATTTGGAGTCGGCTTACCGCCCAGTACCGCCTTAAACCAGGCACCAATCATCTCAGCCACTTCCTTACGGAAATAAACCAGCACCGCAGTCAAAGTACCCACATGCACCGCCACATCAAACGCCAAGCCCTGATCCTGCCATTGCAAAACCTTCGACGTCAGAATCAAATGCGCCGAACTTGAGATCGGAAGAAACTCAGTTAATCCCTGAATTAATGCTAGAAATAATGCTTGAAGCCAATCCATATATTTATCCGGTTAATGTTTTTTCTATAACTTTAATATCAATCTAATAGTTAGATTAGTATTACATAATCACCCTTTTCTTTGCTCGTCCAAAGAAAAGGGTGAAAAGAAAAGACGCCCCAATCGTTAGGTGCTTCGCACTCCCCCTCGCTTATCAAAGCTAATCACGCGCCGCCAATACGTAACGTCCTGTTCCGAATTGGCTAAATTGGGCGTCCAGCCCAATTTACGCTATAGCTTTTCTTCACTCGGCTAACTCCAGGGGTAATTGGAGGTGCCGGCAAGGCCTGTACAAAAACATTTAGCGCTTAATCTTTGTGTGAACCTTTCTAAAAACAATCTCGTGCAATTTTTTTTAGTTAAAAGACTATCAACTCTTACCCTTTCCCAACCTATAAAACTATGACCTTATTATAATCAATAGTTGTTTCAGGTTTGCACCAACAATCCCCTTATGTTGAGCTGAGATCAGAGCTAGCTATAGCAATTCAAAACAGGACGTTTTGAATAGTAAAATTCGGGCCAGGGATGGAACGTATTTTACGGTGCGTTAAGTAGCTAGAGCTGGTCGAAGGAAGTCATTCTATGAATGACCTCAATATCGGGGTGTCTTTTCTTTTGGTTCCTTTTCTTTGGACAAGCAAAGAAAAGGAACTCGCTGAGTAGCGAAACCACAAAGTGTTAAAAACTACTAAACTAAACCAATTCACTAAAACACCAACAAACCATAACAACAAAAAAACCAGCAAAACTATTTAGTTAAGCCAACATAAAACCCATACAACATCACCTGAATAAAAATCAAAAACCAAAACCAGGCGCCGAAGCCGACGGCTTTGGTGGCGAAGGTATCGAGTTTTTTACTTTTCCAAACCAAGATAGCGGAAAGGATGGCGGAGATTATTACAGCCAATCCCACCAGCCAGTACCAGTTGTCAAAGCTAGTCGCGGCGAATGCTAACTGGGGTAACAATAATAATGCTAAAGCAGAAAGTGATTTAAGAATAATGTTCATAGTCGGTGTAATTTATTGCTCAATGCAAAACCTTGTAGTTGAACGGGACAATTCTTGGCGGCGATAAGGACTTTACAGTTCTCGCCCATTTCATCAGGCATCATCAATTTCTTGAGTTGCTGGCTGATTTTAACTTGCGCCATTGTATCAGATCCGAGCTTTTCAGCTAGCTTTGCCGCCTGTCTTTCGATGCCACTAGACATTAAAAACAGAGCTTGCTCACAATAGCCGACAATCTCCGCACCTAGTTTGTGTGCGGCGTAAGCTATCTGGCTAAAATTCACTGACGCAGTAATATCTTGCAGACCGGGCAACAGAAGCGGGTCATGATGTTTATGCTGGCGGTAGTAACACTGCAAAGTCCCTTGGGTTCTTTGTGGTGCATAATACTCATCTGCACTGTAGCCGTAATCGTTGAGTATAATGGCTCCATTGGTTAAACACTCCACCAGCCCAGCGAGCCAAAACTCGGTTTGTAGATGGTGCTCGGTACTATACCCATGCGGCCATTGTTTTACATATGGATTGGTTTCCAGCATTGAGCCAGTATCCTGCCAGCTGAGTCTAAATCCTGAATCGTCCTGTTTCACCTGAGCCTTTTGTAGATTATTTTTTTGCTTACGCACCAGATCAATCGGTAGTGCATCGGCTACCTCGTTAGCAAAAATTGCGCCAGAAAACTCTTTAGGCAAACGATCAAGCCATTCAACGCGATTGGCAAGATGTGGAATATTCTGCTCAATAGCTTGTCTTTGTCGCTGTTTTAAATCTGCAGAAACTTCGAGAATATAATATCGCTCTGGCAAACTGTCCTGCGCTTCAAGCTCTTTCAACAATTCAACTGCAAAAATTCCTGTACCTGCGCCCAGCTCTAACACATTGGCTGTGCTTTGTTCGAAAATCTTGATAAAGCTAGTCGCCAGTGTTTGAGCAAACAGTGGCGATAGCTCTGGTGCAGTAACAAAATCACCGCCTTCACCAAGTTTGTTACTCCCCGCACTGTAGTAACCTAAACCGGGCTCATAAAGCGCATGATGCATAAATTGACTAAATGGCATACCACCAGTCTTTTCCATTTCACCCGCAATGGTTAGACTTAATTTATAACTATTTTTTCCCTGAACAGCGTTGACCGAAGGAACTTTTAGCGTTCGGCACTGCTGCATCAACCAGTCAAAGTAAGTTGGGTAATCCTTTAAAAAGTGCACCATAAATAAAGTGAGAGTCCTGTTATCTATTCTTGATTATAAAAATTCACCACCATCAACTGGAATAACGGTTCCGGTGATAAATGACTGATTTACGATAAAGGCAACAGCCTCGGCAATCGCCTGTGGATTGCCGGTTCTCTTTAGCGGAATCTGCTCCGCCATTCGCGCAAAATGGTCGCTATCGGCTCCTGGTGGAGGCAATATGGCACCCAACGCCAAACCATTCACTTGAATATTGGGGGCAAATTCTCGCGCCAACGACTCAGTCAAATGCCAGAGTCCTGCTTTCGACAGACGGTAAACGATATGGTCACCAGCAGGATGATTGATTCGGGCATCAAGAATATTGATGATATGAGCCTGCTGAGGTTTGCTTGCGGCAAAGGCCTGACTGAGCAACAAAGGTGCGTGTAGATTTAGATTCATTACCTGATCCCAGTGAGACAGATCATCATTGATAGTATCGTTTTCTGGGAAAATTGCTGCGCTGTTGATTAAGACAGATAGTTCACCCAGCTCAGCGGCCTGGGCCACCACACCCGTACAGCTATCCGGGTTGGCAAGGTTTGCCTGAATCACTGTAACAGGAACACCAAGCGCTTTTAATTCACTGGCAGTTTGCTCGGCACTTTCCGCCGAATGATTGTAATGTAATGCGATAGCATAACCTTGCCTTGCAAGTTCGAGGGCAATGGCTCGCCCGACTCGAATGGCTCCACCGGTAACAATCGCAACTTTCTGCTGATTCATGCTTAATGCCCTTTTTCCAGTTGCCAATCAAAATCAATGGCCCACAGTTTCTGTTGCTCTTTTTTATCGAAGGCCCGCCACAAATCTTGATAGCTTTGTTGAACAATAGGATGTTTTCTATGAGGTTCAATCTCTGCCAAGGGCAGTAATACAAAAGCATGATGTAAAATTTCACCACGGGGTAGACGGAGCGGCTTCTGGCAAATAATATCGTCATACAATAACAAGTCGATATCCAAAGCGCGGTCGCTAAATTTAGGGACATCACGGCGGCGCCCAGCCTCTTTCTCAATAGCTTTAAAGACCTGCTCGACCTGAGCAATGGTCATTTGTGTTTCAGCTCGCGCAACCAGATTTAAAAAGTTATCTCCATCGAAACCCACCGCTTCACTTTCATAGACCTTCGACAGCTTTAAATGGCTAAACATTTCATCCAGGCGCTGAATCCCATAACGGATCTGACGCTCCGCATCCTGATTACTGCCGATACTGATAAAAATGGTTGCCATAGATTATCGATTGCCGCGCTCGATGATGACGCCAACATTCTTGGACCCACGAACTGCACCGGGTTTGCTTAGCTTTAATCTAAGCCAGCTGACATTGAACTCATTGCGAACAATTTCTGTGATTCGCTCGGCCAGCGTTTCTACCAATTGGAACTCTGACTCTTCCACAAAAGCGATAATTCGCTTGGCGACAGACTTATAATCAAGACACTTATCAATCGTATCTTCCTGTGCTGCTGGCTGAATATCGTGCGCCATTTCCAGATCAATGCTGATGGTTTGACGGATTTGTCGCTCCCAGTCATAAATACCAATGACTGTATCTACTTTTAAGTCTTCAATAAAAACGATGTCCACAGGCGTCTCTTGATGTGCTTTTTAAATTTGATGTGGGCCATAGGATAGCAAATAAAGTGCCATTTGATTACACAAATCAAAGACTTTCCCATGACCTGATTAAAAAATAACAGTATCCTATAACAAATCCGCTGCGTTCTGGTTTCGACCAAACGTTTGTTAATAAGATGGAGTTTGTTTCGTTAATGTCAGGTGTGGCTGTAATTAAAAACTGCGCAAAGGATAAGAGTTAATCATGGAGTGGCAGCTCGCTGGGCTATGGCTGCTTGCCTATCTAACTGGCTCGATTTCGAGCGCGGTCATAGTCTGTCGTATGATGGGACTGCCCGATCCTCGAGATTTTGGCTCGCACAACCCTGGTGCAACCAATGTTCTGCGCTTAGGGGGTAAAAAGGCTGCTATCTTCACTCTCATCGGCGACATGCTCAAAGCCATCATCCCCATCCTGATAGGTTATGCGCTCGACCTACACACTCGAAATTTAGGCTGGGTCGGCTTTATGGCTTTTCTTGGCCACCTCTACCCGATCTACTTCCGCTTTAGAGGCGGTAAAGGCATGGCAACCTATTTTGGTGCTTTAGTCGCTTTATCACCTCTTCTATTAGCCTACTGTGTTGTGACCTGGGTAATTACTGCTTTCTTTACTCGTTATGCATCACTTGCATCTATATTATCCAGTTTTGCTGTTGCCGCCTTTGGCTTTTATCTGGATCATAGGTATTTTTTCCCGCTGTTTGCCATGTTCCTGTTTATGACAGCCAGACATCATCGCAACATTCGCAACTTATGGAATGGCACCGAGCGTAAAATTACTGATAAGAAACACAATGACTCGCAATAAAATTAATGTCGTGCACCTTTTACCCCTGCTCGCCTCAATGGTAGCCATCACGCCATTGGCAATTTACATGTATTTGCCGGCAATGCCCATCATCGCCAAAGAACTGGGCACCTCAACGAGCGCGATTCAAGTCTCATTGAGCTTATATCTGGCAGGTTATGCCCTTGGCATGATGATGTTTGGCCCGATTGCAGACCGGATTGGTCGACGCAAAGTTGCTTTACTGGGCTTAGTCGGTTTTATCATCACTTCCTTGTTGCTGGCGTTTACCGAGTCCATAAACCAGTTTCTAAGCTACCGCTTCCTACAGGCTGCCTTTGGTAGCGGAGCAACAGTGGTAGTACCCGGTATTATTCGCGACCTTTATAAAGAGCA
>JAPHRL010000096.1 GCA_026195755.1 Kangiella sp.
CATGGCCATATCAAACGACGTCGACTTTACTGTTGAGTATATGCGCTACCTGGATAAAGATGGCGTAGAAGTTGACGGTATCGGTTTAGGCTTTAAGTTTAAGTTCTAAGCTACTATTCAACAAAAAAAGCGAGCTTAGTGCTCGCTTTTTTTGTGCCAAAAGATTTTTTTTAATCCAAAAACAAATCCTTTTGGATCCGATCTTCAAAGTCTGGATTGTAAGCATACTGGCTAAAGTCACTGACCTTGGCGGCTTTCAAAACCTGCTCGTCAATTAGCCATAAACCGGTATAGTTTTTACTTGGATGGGTGAGTACGACATAGGCAGCATCTGCCATGATTTCAGGCTTACGAGCATAGTTAAGTGTTTCCTTGTTACCCACCGCAAACTCGATGGCCGCTGTTGCAATGTAAGTCTCTGGCCATAGTGTGTTGACCGCTATTCCATAGGGCTTAAATTCTTCTGCAATGCCGCGACTTAAAATACTCATTCCATATTTTGATAGACTGTATGGACTGTAATCTTTGAGCCACTTAACGTCTAAATTGACAGGTGGCGATAGGCTTAAAATGTGCGGGTTGTCTGACTGTTTTAAATAGGGTAAAGCATAATGAGCAAAGCAATAAACAGCACGCGAATTAACCTGTTGCATTAAGTCATAACGCTTGGGAGAAGTATCTTCGACAGTGGTTAAGCTTATCGCACCAGCATTATTCACTACTGCATCGATTCTTCCAAATTGTTTGCCAATCTGCTCACATAACTTTTTGATGGCTAATTCTTTTCTGACATCTAACTGCACTGCAATTGCTTTACCACCAGCCTCCTCAACTTCCTTAGCTACTGTATGAATCGTGCCAGGAAGTTTTGGATGTGGTTGATCGGATTTGGCGGCAATAACGATGGTTGCACCTTCCTGAGCAAAGCGAATGGCCATGGCACGACCGATACCGCGGCTGGCTCCAGTAATGATAATAACTTTATCTTTTAAGCTAGGCATTAAGCGCTTCCTTAATCGGCTTTTCTAATGCGTCGGGTTTGGTTGCGGTGGCAAATCGAGTAATCACCTGGCCGTCTTTGCCCACTAAAAATTTGGTAAAGTTCCATTTGATGGTTTTGCTACCGAGTAGTCCAGGCGCTTCGTTTTTTAAGTGCTGATAGAGAGGGTGCGCATCATCACCATTGACATCAATTTTTTTGAACAAAGGAAAGCTGATATTAAAGTTTAAGTCGCAAAACTGCTTAATTTCTTCATCACTGCCTTTTTCCTGACTTTTAAACTGGTTACAGGGAAAGGCTAAGATCTCCAAGCCTTGATCCTTGTACTGTTCATACAGCTTTTGTAGTCCTTCATATTGCGGTGTGAAGCCGCAGGCACTTGCGGTATTTACAATCAGTAACACTTTTCCTTTGTATTGCTCCAGTGAAACTTCCTGGCCATTGTTCAAAATGGCTGAGTATTCGTATATGGTATTCATCTTTTGTCCTCGATTGATGCATTGAAACACTCTAGCTATGACTGGTCTGCTCTGTCAATCGAAACCCTTAAACCATTTAAAAAATAACAGGTAGATAGTATGAAAGCATTGATAGGTTTTTCTGCGTTCTTATTAGCGAGCGCATCGGCATTTGCACAGATGCCAACTATC
The DNA here is from genome assembly GCA_026195755.1 of Kangiella sp. Lineage (GTDB taxonomy): Bacteria > Pseudomonadota > Gammaproteobacteria > Enterobacterales > Kangiellaceae > Kangiella. The sequence continues at coordinate 1,651 of JAPHRL010000096.1, forward strand.
GCTGATAAGGACTTGAAAATAGCAGCTGAACTACGCGATGAAGCTTTGAAAAGCTCAATTGGCTATAAAGTGGTTGAATCATTAACTACTGAAGTTGGTCCACGTATGGCGGGTACCCCGGGCGATGCTGCGGCAGTTAAATGGGGCGTTGCTAAGTTGGAAGAGCTTGGTTTTGACAAGGTATGGACTGAGCCTGTGACTTTCCCTACCTGGAAGCGAGGCTCTGAAAAAGCCGAAGTTATCGCTCCCTATCCGCAGCCTTTAGTGATTACCGCACTAGGCTTCAGCGTGGGTACGCCAGAAGGTGGCTTGAGTGCAGAAATTGTTGAGTTTGATACGTTAGAAGATTTGGTTAACGCGCCTGAGGGAGTAGCAGAGGGCAAAATTGTTTTCATCAAGAACCGCATGAAGCGTGCCCGTGATGGTTCAGGTTACGGTCCTGCAGTATCAGCGCGTGGTCGCGGAGCCGTAGAAGCTGCCAAAAAGGGCGCTGTTGCGATTATGATTCGTTCCATCGGCACCGACAGCCACCGTATGGCGCATACCGGCATGATGCGTTACGAGGAGGGTGTGGAGCGAATTCCTGCGGTGGCATTGTCTGCACCGGATGCTGATCTTCTTGAGAATATGGTTCGGCGTGGTAAGCCGATAACGGTGAAGCTGGATATCGACGCGCAGGATGGCCCAGATTACACTTCGCATAATGTGATTGGCGAGATTCGTGGTTCAGAAAAGCCTGATGAGTATATCATTTTGGGGGCACACCTGGACTCATGGGATTTGGGTACTGGTGCATTGGATGATGGTGCAGGCATTGGCATTACAGTAGCTGCAGCAGAGTTAATTGCACGTCTACCTGAGCGGCCTAAACGGTCGATTCGAGTCATTATGTTCGCTAATGAAGAGCAAGGTCTGGTTGGTGGTAAGTTTTATGCGGAAGCACACAAAGACGAGTTGAATAGAGTTATCACGGCTGCAGAGTCCGATTTTGGCGCGGGCAAAATCTGGCGTCTTGATTCTCGTGTTAAGCAGGAAGCGATTCCTGTGGTGGAAAAGATGGTTAAGGTTATGGAGCCGCTAGGCATCACTTATGGTAACAACCGCGCTGGCGGTGGCCCAGATCTGATTCCTTTACGTGGCTATGGCATTTCAGTGTTCTCATTGCGTCAGGATGGCACTGACTATTTTGACTACCATCACACTCCAGATGATACTTTTGACAAAGTAGACAAAGAGTCGCTGGATCAAAATACAGCAGCTTATGTCGTGTTTGCTTATCTTGCTGCGCAGATGGAAGGTGACTTTGGCTTTGGTCTTGAGTAAGCA
>JAPHRL010000160.1 GCA_026195755.1 Kangiella sp.
AGCTAAAAAAGAAGCTGTTGAAGCACCTGCTTCAGGAACGGCTTTGGATTTTGAATGGCGTGATGGTGAGGGATTGTTTGCCAAGGTTGAGTGGACTGATAAAGCAGCAAACTACATCCGTAATCGTGAGTATCACTATATCTCTCCAGTCATGAGATATGACGCTAACACTGGTGATGTGCTTGATGTCTACATGGCGGCGCTAACAAATGACCCAGCAGTATCGGGTATGCAAGAACTAAGTGCTCTTGCGGCAAATCTTTATATTGAAAACCAACCAAGTGAGGACAGTAACGTGAATGAAGTCTTACTAGCTTTACTCACAGCTTTGGGTCTTGGTGAGGATGCAACAGAAGAGCAAGCAGTTAGTGCTCTGCAAGCAGTCCAAACCAAAGCCGATGAAGCTGATGATCTGAAAACAAAGGTAGCCGAATTAAGCAGCAATGGTGACGGAAACCAAATTGACTTATCCGAGTATGTGCCTTTATCGGCATACGAAGATCTCAAAGGTGAAGTCGCTCAGCTTAAAACGTCTCAAAACGATACAGCTGTTAAAGAAGTTATTGATGCGGCTTTAACCGCTGGAAAATTGTTGCCTGCGCAACAGAAATGGGCTGAAGAACTCGGTAAATCCGATATAGAGCAGCTCAAGTCATACATTAAGTCAACCCCAGCAGTCGCTGCTTTAACCGGAAAGCAAACTCAAGAAGTTGAGCTTGAAGGTGGCAAGACTGTTGAGTTGACAGCTAACCAACTTGAAGTATGCGAAAGCTTAGGAGTCGATCCTAAAGAATACGCTGCTTCTCTGGAATCGGAGGTGAGTCATGGAGCGTAATACTCCAGCAATGCAAGCCGTAGTGATTGCGGTAGGTGTCGCAGCCGGTCAAGTCGTTGAAGCAGGCAATCTGGCAGTAGCTAACGCTAACGGATTTGCTGTTCATGGTTCAACAGCATTGAACTTGACCTATTTAGGCCGTTTTGAAAAGACGGTTGATAACACCAATGGTGCTGATGGTGATGTCCAGGTGGAGGTTAAACGCAAGACAGCGTTTAAGTGGAAAAACTCTGGCGATATTACCCAAGCAAATCTTTTAGATACTTGTTACATCGTGGATAGCGAAACAGTCGCTGCTACTGATGGTGCAGGTTCCCGTAGTCCAGGCGGTGTCATCGTCCAAGTTGACGATGATGGTGTTTGGGTTGAGTAAGGAGAGAAGTAATGCAGATTAATGTATCAACGATTAAAGACATCTTCCGAGGTCTTAAAATCGAGTTTGATAAAGCTTTTGGTGCTGCACAGGTGCAATACAAGAAAGTGGCAATGCATGTTAAGTCAAACAGTAAGTACAACACTTACACCTGGCTTAAATCGTTGCCAAAGATGCAGCGTTGGGTGGGTGACAAACATGTCGAAAATCTTGAGCGCGATGCGTACAAGCTGATGAACGATGACTTTGAAGTCACTGTAGCGGTTGATCGTAACGACATCGAAGATGGTGAGTTGGGCAATGCCACTATTCAGTCTCAGATTGGTGGTACGTCTGCGGCTGAGTTACCGGATGATTTAGTCTTTGCTCTGCCTCATCTTGGGTTCACAACCGAGTGTTTCGACGGCCAGTATTTCTTTGATGCGGATCATGAAGTCGGTGACGCAAGTGTCAGCAATACGTTTGGCAAGAAACTCAAGGCAGGTTCTGTTGCAGAAGCCAAGGCTAGTTATGGTGCTGCTCGAACTGCGATGAAAAGCTTGAAGGATGAGCATGGTCGCAGTCTTAAAGTGAGTCCAAATGTGTTGTTAGTACCTCCAGCGCTAGAAGATGTTGCTAACACTATTATCAACTCTGAGAAGTTTGATGATGGCAGTATCAACCCTTACAAAGGCACTGCTGAAGTGGTTGTAGTGGCAATGGAATCAGATGATGAATGGTTCTTGCTGGATACTACCAAGCCAGTCAAACCGTTCATTTATCAAGAGCGTAAGAAACCAGTATTCGTCAGTCAGACCAGCTTAGAAAATGATGATGTCTTTAATCGTCGTGAGTTTAAGTTTGGTGCGGAGGCACGAGCTCAAGCGGGCTTCGGCTTCTGGCAACTGGCTTACGGCTCAACTGGAACTATCGAGTAATCCCTGTAGTGAGAGTGTGATGTTTGGGCGGTTCGCCGCCCTTTTTTTCTAACGTATCTATATAGGAGTCATCATGGCTACTAAAAAATCTACGAAAAAAGCTAGCAGCAAAACGACTGCTTCAAGCACTTCTAAACAGAAACCTTTTAGTAAAGCCTACCAGGAAGACCATTCTAAGGCCGACCAGGAAGACCAGTCTAAGGCCGACCAGGAAGACCAGGCTAAGGCCGACCAGG
>JAPHRL010000147.1 GCA_026195755.1 Kangiella sp.
AAACCTTTTCGAGATTTCTAAGTGGTCACTTGCTAGGATAATTCCAGGATCCAAGATCCAAACCATGAGGTTACTCTATGAAAAAACTTAATCTTTGGATTTATATTTTAGGCTTATTGCTGGCCTCCTTGTTAGCCGGTAGCAAAGCGCTCGACCATTTTGGCGAGGAATACGCTGATCAGGCTTTGAAACGCGCCTTAATTTCCTTTGCTGTGGCAAGGACACTGAACGGGCTTATTTCGGTTGCCCAAGAAGCCGAAGTTGCCATGCAGCCTGCAGGTGTTGGATTGAATATTTCTCCTGGCGAAATTCTCGATCCCGTTAATGATTTAATCGAGCGTTTTTCGCTGGTTATGTTGGTTGCAGCCTCTGCTATAGGCGTGCAAAAAATACTCCTTTCTATTTCTGCATGGGATCTATTCAATTATCTGGTCATTGGCTTCTGGATTCTCTATGGCATCATGTTAATTGCCAAGCGCAATAAGCCTAAAGGGCTACATCCTTTCTGGTCGAAAGCAGTTATATTTTTAGTGCTAGTTCGATTTGCAACACCAGTAATGGCTCTAACCAGCCAAGGTTTATATAACGCCTTTCTCCAAGAGAATTATCAAGAAGCGAACACCGAATTAGAAGGAGCCAGTAGAACCATTGAAAATAACACACCCGAGCAAAAGCCCCTATCACCCACTGAACAGTCAGCTTATGAGGGCGCTAAAGAGTGGCTAAGCAACGCAATCAGCCAGTTGGATATTAAGAAACAAATAAAGGCCTACCAAGCCGCTGCCGAGAGAGCGAGTCAGAATGTAATCGAACTTATCACTGTTTTTATCGTACAAACGGTTCTGTTTCCGATATTTTTCTTATGGCTGATTTATCGATCCGGAAGGAGCTTATTAAGCACCCGCTCAAACAGCCAAACTCAGCCCTATATTCAAAACAGCCCATAAAAAAGGTCGGCAAATGCCGACCTTTTTACTTACCTACTTTACTAACAATTCAACCACCTAGAAATCTACCACCGCGACTTCGTCAACGGTTACAGTAACATTCTGAGTCGTACTAAATGTTATTGCGTCATCTGTTTCAGGATCATCATTCGCAGCTTCGCAGGTAAAGGCTAAGGTGTAGTCTCCAGCCTGAACGAATCCAATCTCATACTCATAGAAGCCATCCGTATTCATTTCCACCGTTGTGGTTGTAATTGGATCTGGCTCGTTAGCATCAATATCATCCGTTTCCGCGTCGTAACCAGCGAACAAATAGACACCGCTTGCCTCAGAACACCCTTCAGCATTTAGAAGTGTTTCATCAACCAAACCACTAATGTGACCCACTTCGAGGTTATCAACAATGCGTAATGTGGGTCGCAAGAAATAATCCCCACTACCATTCTGAGGTTCATGTACCGACTTTCTCAAATCGAAATCGATAGTGAAATTCGAGACACCACCTGCCGCAACCGTAAAAGGTCTATTGAGTTTTAAACCTGTCTGGGCACCGCTTGGGACATATAATGAATAACGCGCGCCATCGATATCAATATAAGAGTCAGTAACTCCGCGTTCTGCGTTCACTTTCAAGCGAATCCATTGATACTGACCAGCGTTAACCGTCGTTTCAGGTAATAATTCCAATGATTCATCACCAGTTAACTGCAACAAATCGATAGATTGCGGAGTATCGAAATCATAATTTAAACTTTCACCAAGCCCTTTTACCTCAATGCCGGTAAACTCCACGACTACCGCTTCGGCACCATCTACTGGCGCATCAGTAATGGATAAAGCCATTTTACCTGTATCAGGATCATCCGATTTACAACCAGCTAGCGCTAAGACAACACTCGCTAGTACTAAGCCATGTTTGAATTTGATCATATTTACCTCCACTTTTGAGTGGGAGCTAGGTTACCTCAGCTGATTTGGATACATTGTGATACAAATCGCAAACAAACTTTACTAGGTGACTTTCCTCATAGATCTGTGAGCAATGTCAAAAATGTTGACAACCAACCTCACAAAACAAGCACTTATCCTAGCCATCACGATCACGATATCTGCTATTTATTATGCTTGCAGAGTGTCACTGGCATAGGAAAACAAGCTTCTTTTTCGTATAATTGCGCCACTTAACACAATCCAACCAAGGGATTCTCATGAGACCGAGTGGCCGCACCAGCAATCAACTTCGTCCAATTACCATCACACGTCAATTTACCAAACACGCCGAAGGTTCAGTTTTAATCGAATTCGGTGAAACCAAGGTGCTGTGTAACGCCAGTGTTGTAGACAATGTACCGAGATTCTTAAAAGGTAAAGGCCAGGGCTGGATTACCGCTGAATACGGTATGTTACCGCGCTCAACCCACACCCGCATGGATCGCGAAGCATCTCGTGGCAAGCAAGGTGGGCGCACGCTAGAAATTCAAAGACTTATTGGTCGCTCACTGCGTGCTGCAGTTGACCTGTCACAACTGGGTGAAAACACCATCTATGTGGACTGCGATGTACTTCAAGCCGATGGTGGAACACGTACCGCCTCCATTTCTGGCGCCAGTATTGCTTTGCATGACGCCTTATTTCATATGCGTAAAACCGGCATGATCAAAACTAACCCGTTAAAGCACATGGTTGGTTCAGTGTCCGTTGGTATCTACAAAGGAACACCCATTTTGGATCTTGACTACCTCGAAGATTCCGCGGCCGAAACCGACATGAATTTAGTCATGGATGAAAATGGCGGCTTTATCGAAATTCAAGGAACAGCGGAAGGCGAAACTTTTTCTGGTGATGAATTGATGCAAATGCTGGAGTTGGGAAAACAAGGTATTCGCGAAATTTTTGACCTGCAACATAAAGCAGTAGCGGTATAACGGACTCTCAATACTAAAAGGGCAGGCACATTGGCCTGCCCCTACCACTACTGGTTTATGGGATTTAATCTATCTAAATGCCAGCGCAATGGATTATTCAATATATAATTTCTGAATTTTTGCAACTCAGCTTCATTTCTGATGACCCGCTCCCAATAGTTTCTCTGCCATAGCCGCTTATCAAAACGCGTCCAACCTTTCTCTTTAACCCCTCGAATATAATTATTGGTTGTCATAGTCTTAAACCAATGCACTATCTCATTCAACGATACTTTGGTAGGGGCAGGCCAATGTGCCTGCCCTAATTGAATGATGAAATGAACGTGATTGGGCATACACACGAAATAGTCACAAATCAAATTATCGAATTTACTTTCTAGAAATTGATACCAACGATGAACCATAATCCCAGAATCACTTAATATCATTTCGCCATTCGAAATGTTACCCAACAAACATTGATGGTTTTGAGCACAAATGGTGACGAAGTAAGCGCCGGTGTTGGTATAGTCATATTGAGGTAAACGAATAGATCGGCGGCATTTTCCTTGCTGCATTATTACGTCCTTGTAATGATTAGGGCAGGCACATTGGCCTGCCCCTACCTTAAACACAAATTACATCATATAGGGCTGAACTACTCCCCACACTTTCCATGTTGATGCACATGCCCGTGAGCAACTTCGTCTGCGTCGGCTTTACGTACTGATAACACCTTAACTTCAACTTTTACAGTTTGGCCAGCCAGTGGATGATTGGCGTCAATCACTACTTTATCATCATGTATCTCGCGCACCACCACTGCATGAACTCCATCGCTGCTCTCCGCAGCAAGCCGCATGCCCTCGCACAAATTCTCTACTCCGACAAATGCTTCTCTGGGGACTTCCGTGCGTAAGTCATCTTCATATTCACCATAGGCTTCGTTGGGTGGTAGCTCAACTTTCACTTTCTGACCTATCGCTTTGCCGGTTAATTCTTTTTCAAGGCCCGGCATAACCTCACCATAGCCATGCAAATACATCCAGGGGCCACCTTCCGCAGAACTTTCCCAGACCTGACCTGCTTGATCCATTAATTTATAATCCAGTTCGACAACAGTGTTTTTTTCAATATTCATAACGATAAACTGGTTCCCAAAATTAAGTTAGCTGCTAATACAAGCCACATTGCCGATACGGTAATAAAGCTGAGTATAAAGGTTGCGAATCGATGCATCACTTTATTGTAGGTGCAGTGAATAAAGCTATGTACCACTCGAAAAGCGACGAATGCCCACGCTAGTGCAACCATCAAGTGTGAGCTGTTATTGGTCAGCATGATGGTAAATATTGCCACGTAAAATAGCACGGGCAGTTCAAACAAATTCATATAATTATCAGAAGCTCGTGTATCAGCAATATGTTCAACGCCACCTTGTCTTGAATGAACTTTCTGTGGATGTATTCGCTTGGCCTTCATGTAACCAACGCGACGACGATACATCACAATCGCAACAATAAGAGTCAAAAAGACCATCGCGACCAGCGGCAAAATAATCGGTTGTGTCATAGCGGTTCCTTAGTTGTAATCTAAACTGTTAGCCCAACACTTTATCAATCGCCAAGGCAGCCCAGGTCTGGGAAGTTGGCATCAATTCAATGCTATTAATGTTCACATGCTGCGGTTGCTCGGCAGCCCACAAAACGGACTCTGCGATATCCTGCGCAGTTAAAGGATTAGTGCCCTTATAGATATTATCAGCTTTTTCCTGGTCACCATGAAAGCGTACCAACGAGAATTCTGTTTCGGCCAGTCCCGGCTCAATATTAGTCACACGAACCTGAGTGCCTAATAAATCTGAGCGTAGATTGCGGCTGAACTGTTTGACGAAAGCTTTGGTTGCTCCATAGGCGTTTCCGCCTGGGTAAGCATAGTTACCGGCAATAGAACCAATATTAATGACGTGTCCTGACTTGCGCTCGACCATGCCAGGTAGAATTTTTCGGGTCATCAGATACAACCCTTTAATGTTAGTATCTACCATTCGGTTCCAATCGGTCAGGTCTGCTTTATGTGCTGGTTCTAAACCTAACGCTAAACCCGCATTATTGACCAAGATATCAATTTGAGAATAATCCTCAGGGATTGCATCGAACATTGAGTCGACCTGTTCCTCAGAGGTCACGTCTAAAGGCAGTACGCACACTCTATCCTCACCTAACTCTTGTTTAAGTTCCTTTTTCAGCGCCTCCAGACGCTCCTTTCTCCGCGCAGCCGCAATTACTTTACACCCCTTTTGCGCAAAGGCTTTCGCACACGCCAAGCCAAAACCCGAACTTGCTCCAGTGATCATTACTGTTTTATCTTTTAAATGACTCATAGTTGCTCTCGACAGTCTTCTCAATCCACAATACTCTCTCATAGACAGCATCGCTCTCCATGAATTGTTCGAATATTAGCACAGCGCAATGGCTTTAACATCGCAAAATAGGCTGTTTTACGCGTCTTAACAGTTGTCCCAGGGTTGCACCTCACCGGCGTTCCATAGACAATGATGGTATCTGGTCAATCACAAACAACTCACGATACTGACTATACAATGACTCAAGAATACCAATTTCAAATTACTGTTCAGACTCAATACATCGACCAACAGTCCGAGCCCGAGAATGAGCGTTATGTATTTGCGTATACTATTCAAATCACCAATACCGGCTCGCATGGTGCGACCCTTAACGCTCGCCATTGGATCATCACTGATGCCAATGGAGAAATAACCGAAGTCAAAGGGCAGGGCGTGGTTGGAGAGCAGCCTTATATCGCTCCCGGCAAAAGCTATGAGTACTCCAGTGGCGCAGTGCTCAATACCCCAATTGGCACCATGGAAGGCAGTTATCAGATGGCAACCGACAGTGGTACAGAGTTTGACACACCAATCCCTGTCTTCAGTTTGGCAGCTCCGGGAGCACTTCATTAGAGTCTATGGCGACCTATGCAATCGGCGATATTCAGGGCTGTTATGATGAGTTTCGCCTTCTTCTAAAAAAAATTCAGTTTAATCCATCACACGATACTCTGTGGCTTGCCGGCGATCTGGTCAACCGTGGCCCAAAGTCGCTGCAAGTTTTGCAATTTGCTTATGAGCATCAGGATGCCTGCCAGCTGGTGCTGGGAAATCACGATTTGAGTATGTTGGCCAGCTATTACACTAAAGCCAAGCTACCCAAGAAGAGCGAGCTCAATGCCATTTTTGCCGCCGACAATATCAAAAAACTTATGAAATGGTTGCGCAAACAACCGATGGCAATTTACGACAAGAACCTTAACGTACTGATGACCCATGCCGGCGTACCACCGCAATGGGATCTGAAGACCACACTAGCCTGCGCCTACGAGCTCGAAGACGTGTTAAGCAAAAAAGAAACTGCCAAGGATTTTTTCAAGCATATGTACGGCAACAAACCTGCGCTATGGAATCCGAAACTGGATGGCATAGAACGTTTGCGTTACATCACCAATGCCTTCACTCGGATGCGCTTTGTGCATCACGATGGAACGCTGGACTTTAAGAGTAAATCCTCTCCGGGCAAACAGGCCAAAGGCCTCTTCCCCTGGTATGAACTGACCGATATTGGCCATCAGACCCGCGTCGTCTTTGGTCACTGGGCTGCTTTAAACGGTAAATGCCCAACTCCCAACCTACACGCCCTCGACACCGGATGCGTCTGGGGTAACAAACTGACCGCCCTGCGCCTCGAAGACGAAAAGCGCTTCCGAGTCAAAGCCCTGTAATCCTTTTTAAATTCGGGTAGGGGCGGTACCTATGTGTCCGCCCTCTGAATCTGTATGGACAACTCATGAGTACCCAGTGGGGCAGACCCTTGTCCCTACTACTGGGATGAAAGTTTCAACTATAGCGCAGGTTGAGCCATGCCCCCGCCATGTCTGCATCATTATCGACTAGGGCGACCTGCGGTCGCCCTCGGAATCTGTAGATACAAACCAGCACTATCGCCAATCCCCGT
>JAPHRL010000081.1 GCA_026195755.1 Kangiella sp.
AATCGTGTCATTAATAATGATTCTCCAATCATTTAATGGAAATGTTCCGGAAGCACTTGTATCGTCAAAGTGGATTCTCAAGTTGTTCTCTTTTAATCTGACGGTATCGAAACCAAAATTTTCACCATCAATACAATCGATACCAACACAATGACTCCCTTGTACGATAACATCATCTGCATGAACAACATCTGCTTTAGCATCCATACCCACAACAGCTGTAAATACAGCTAACCCCATTACACATTTATTGTTAAACATATCCCTGCTCCTACTTGAAACTATTAATATTGTCTTCGCTTTCAGATTGCTCTTCTACGAATCGCCCATTCACTATTGAAAAAGATCCATAAACTTTCTCAGAAGTGCCCAAATTACGTTTTGCGTTAACTCTGCCGTTTCTTGGGTCAGTAACTGTCTCCTCACCTTTTTCAGTGAAAAGTATAAGCTCATACTCGTATAAGCCATCTTCTTTGAGATTCAACTCATAAACAGGAATTAAAGACTGTCCTTGATAAACTTGGTAAGTCTGACTTACTCCATTCGGGCCAGAAAGCTTTAGAACTCCTTGTTGATCGTATTTAAGCTGTTTAAGCTGTATTTGGTCAGCACTAAACATCAACTGTTCATTAGCATTTGCATTTTGATTAACTGAAAACCCTAATAAAATCAATATGATAGCACTTATTATTTTTCCTCTATCCATAATATTCCCCTTCTTGTTAACTGCTTCACAATCGAAGCACCCATATAAATAACACAAAAATGCTTTAATTCATATATGCATTAAGTACTAACAATTTAGGATTTACTTTAAAATCGGGCTTGCCTCTTACCTAAGAAGTAAAGATATTGTTTAAAACAAGCCATTAACACCCATAATTTCAATTGGTTAATGAGCATGCCAATAACTGTTAGTCAAAAGATAAGCAAAGAAATAAGTCAAGAAATCATCGTCCAAGCAGCCAGCTCCTTCGATTTAGCGCTTATCTATTGGCTCGACGATACTTAAACATGTCACAAGTGCCTTGCGATGTTCTTTCGTTGCTTATAATCAGGAGCAGACTCGACGCAAGTCTTTAATCTAACCGCAACCAGGATCGCTACGGAATTCGCTGAACTCATTTAAGCCACCATGAACAATGCAGACTAGGCTATAAACGAGTCCCTGCTTAACAACAATATTCCAATCAAAGTCAAAACTTAGGAGTTCCCGATGGATTCGTTAAGCATAGCGACATTAAAGAATTGTTCAAAAGAATTGGATTAACTGCAGAAGATATTATTAAGAGTTTAATTTGATTCTATATATTTAAAAAATTTAGTTTTCGAAAATTTAAGCAGTGCTAGAGGGCGTATACTATTAAAAGGAGGCCTCTTTTATTAAAGAACTTCTGAGTGTCATAAAGGCTACTACGACTTCCGAGTCGCTATTGTTTTTTGTTGATATAGTATAACCATCTTGACTAGATGTTGAATATTGATATGACTCACCGTCAGCAACAACTTCTATTCTGTAGTTACCCTCTCGCTTCCTGACTTTATCAATTAGAGATGCCATTGCAATTTTGGTTATTTCACTCTGAAACTTACTATACGTCTGTTCATCAATAACAACTGTCTTTAATACAATATTTTTTTTAAAATCAGAATAAGATAAATCAGGCTTCGTTCTTAGCATATCAAAAGCTTGAGCAACAATTGATTTACCTTGCGTTTCAATTAGCCTTATTGTTCGGGAGTCCTTATCAATCACTAGATAAATATCATCAGTCTGACCATGAAACTTAGTACGCCTAAAACTATAGTCACCCTCTGTTAAGGGCATATATTCATGGTAAAAAGAAGTGATATAAGCTCGACTTTGCCCACTGATATCAGTTTTAGCTATTCTAGCGCCACAAGCTTGAAGCAAGAGTACTACAAAAGCGAATAGGAATATTCTCAAAAACATGCCAAACCTCTATAAAGCAATGATAACGGCCATCCCCTGCAGCACCATCCAGGCAAAAACTCCCGCCAACAAATCATCTATCATTATTCCAAAACCACCGTGGACTTTCTTGTCGAGCCACTTAATCGGCCAAGGTTTAATGATGTCGAAGATTCGGAACAGGATGAAACCAATAATGGGCCACACCCAGCCTGCTGGTGCGGCAATCATGGTAACAAAATAACCACAAAATTCGTCCCAGACGATTCCTGGATGATCGTGCACACCAAGCTTTTTCGCGCTGTAATGACATATGCCGATGCCGACAATACTTAGCAGCACGGTCGCTGCGATATACCAAGAAAGACTTAACATCGACAAACCATACCAGAGTGGAATGGCGGCCAGAGTTCCCCATGTGCCGGGAGCTTTTGGTAGCAGGCCTGAGCCAAAACCAAAGGCGAGGAAGTGGATTGGATTTTTTAATACGGTTTGGCTCAATGACATAGTGAATAGATTCTTGTAGTTATTTACTCTGAGAAATGTTGCCAGCCTGGGCGTTTTGACTGATATGGCTTGCCATTCAAGACTAGCTGAAGATTACCTTTTTCTTCATCCATGATGGTGCCGATGCGATGGACATTCACTTTAAAGTCTTCAGCCAGATTGAGAATCTTATTACGCATGCTGTGTTTCGCGGTAAAACATAATTCATAATCATCACCACCATTGAGCGCATATTCGCGCGCCTGCTCTAAGCCCACGCATTGAATTAGCTGTTCCGATAATGGCAGCGATCCTATTTTGATTTTTGCCGAACACCGACTCTGCTCCAGTATATGCCCTAGGTCGGCCAGCAAACCATCGGAAATATCAATTGCCGAATGCGCCAGCTTAGCTAACTTTTTGGCAAAAGTTATAGGAGGGTTTGGGCGCAGCAATCGCTGCAGGAGATAACTTTCAGCTTCATTTAAATCGCTACTTTGAGCTTTTTCATACAACCCGAGCGCTGCTGCAGCATCGCCCACATGACCAGTTACCCAGATGTCATCATCCAGCTGGGCTGACTTGCGTAACATCGCCTTGTCCGCTTTAACGGATCCAAGAACATTTACGGTGATGGTCAATGGTCCTTGTGTAGTATCGCCACCAATCAAAGGTATAGCGAAATCGTTACTGGCCTGCTGCAAACCTGAGCTAAAAGCTTTGAGCCAAGCCTCATCGACTTTTGGCAAAGCTATTGCCAAAGTAAAACCCAATGGCTTAGCTCCCATCGCTGCCAAGTCACTGACGTTAACGGCTAAAGACTTATAAGCGATATCGGCTGGGGCAGTATCTGAAAAAAAATGCACACCATCAACAAGCGTATCGACGGAAGTGACTAGTTGACGTTTGTCGGGAACAGAAAGCACTGCACAGTCATCGCCAATCCCTTCGACCACTGTGCCAGATGTCGATTGGCTAAAACTGAAATACTCCTTTATCAGTTCAAACTCTTTCATAACAAGATTTGATAGCTTGTATAGCTATTCGTGCGGACGCAAAGCTTTACTGATTTTATCGAGCACACCATTAACGAATTTATGGCCATCGGTCGCGCCAAAAGTTTTGGCTAACTCAATACCTTCGTTAATCACCACCTTCTTCGGCACATCAACTCGCTTTTTAAGCTCGAACGCTGATAAGCGAATTATGGCACGCTCAATTGGGTCAATCCCCTCAATCTCACGCTCCAGTGCAGGCGCTAACGCCTCATCAATTTCATCTAAGTTGGTTAACACGCCTGAGAACAACTCCTGAAAGTAAACTGTGTCCACTTTCTTGGCGTTCATGGTGGTTAGATATTGCGCTTCGATCTCATTCAAGGGATTGTCAGACATTTGCCATTGGTAAATCGCCTGCATGGCATATTCTCTGGCACGACGGCGCATAGCAGGTTTGAAAGTAGTACTCATGAGCGTTTCTCTTGTAGTGCGCGTGTTAGGTTGATCATTTCAACAGCGGTTGCAGCGGCTTCGCCACCCTTATTCATTTTCTCAGGATTAGCGCGCTCTTCTGCCTGCTCTTCTGTATTGACCGTTAAAATACCAAAAATAACCGGAATATCATTATCCAATGAGGCTCGCATCAAACCAGAACTGGACTCAGCACAGACATAATCAAAATGCGGTGTATCGCCTCGAATGACAACGCCGATTGCAATCACAGCGTCAAATTGCTCAGTTTTAGCAACCTGCTGTACCGCATAGGGTAATTCATACGCGCCCGCCACATCAAAAAACTCAATACTCTCAGCCGGCACATTGAGCTCTTGCAAACGCGTCTTAGCTCCAGCAATCATTTGATTAATGATTGGCAAATTGAAACGGGCATGGACAACGGCGATACGGCCACCCTGGTACTCTGTTGCAGAAAAGTCTAACTTGAAGTCGCTCATTGGTATGGATTACCTGAAATTTTAGCTTATATCTTTATGCAAAACGTGGCCGAAGCCACGTCTGATTAGTCGTTATTGTAATACGAAACTGTTGGCTAAGCTATCTTATACAAAGCCCTCTTAAAAGGCCCCAACAATAGTTCTCTGCATTACTGGTCCGGTGCTATGTTCTCAACAATCTCAAGGCCATAGCCTGCCAGGCCTGTATATTGACTGCCTGAGCTTAGTAAGCGCATCTTATGCACACCAAGTTCAGCTAGAATTTGCGAGCCGATGCCAACGGTACGTTTTTTCTGACGCTTCTGCTCTTGAGTTAAAGGCTCACCTTTGTCTTCCTGCTCAAAACGATGAATGCGATTCAATACTTCTTCGCTCGATTCTTTATTGGCAAGTACCACCACCACACCTTCACCTTCTTTTCCGATTCGCTCAATCGCTTTACTCAAGCCCCAACCCGGCTTTCTGCCACGCTGCGCTTCCAACAAATCACCTAAGCTATCGGTTAAGTGAACACGTACTAACGTCGAAGTATCATTCTTTGGGTTGCCTTTAACTAAAGCAAAATGCACTTGACCATCGATGGTGTCGCGGTAGGTGTGCAAGCGGAACTCGCCGTGCTCTGTTGGCCAATGGCATTCACTGACTTTCTCGACCGTTTTCTCTTTGGTGGAACGATATTCGATTAAATCGGCGATTGTACCTATTTTAAGATCATGTTCCTGTGCAAACTTTTCCAGGTCAGGACGACGTGCCATGGTGCCGTCTTCATTTAGGATCTCAACAATTACCGCTGCTGGCTCAAAGCCCGCCAAACGCGCTAAATCACAACTCGCCTCGGTGTGTCCGGCACGATTTAAGACACCACCCGGTTTCGCCATAATCGGGAAGATATGTCCAGGCTGTACGATGTCCGATGGTTTTGCATTTGGCGCCACCGCCATTTGTACAGTACGCGCCCGGTCTGCTGCGGAAATACCGGTCGACACACCTTCTGATGCTTCGATCGAGACGGTAAAGTTAGTGCTAAAACGAGCACCATTTTGTTGCGACATCAACGGCAGATTCAATTGCTCACAACGCTCGCGCGTCATCGGTAAACAGATTAATCCGCGGCCATAACGTGCCATAAAATTGATGTCTTCTGGGCGCACCTGAGTAGCCGCCATCACTAGATCACCTTCATTCTCGCGATCTTCGTCATCCATCAGAATAACCATTTTGCCCTGACGGATATCTTCAATAATTTCTTCGATGCTATTTAATTGCATAGTTCTCACACATTTATTGAGGTTTTACAGCTCCGGTCTGCATCAAGCGCTCTAAATAACGAGCAATGAGATCAATTTCCAAATTGACCCTGGTTCCCACTTCGTAGCTATCTGCAATGGTTTCCTGCAAAGTATGTGGGACCAGATTGAGGAAAAAACAATCCTCTTTTATTTGATTAACGGTCAGGCTGGTGCCATCAACCGTAATCGAGCCTTTAATGGCGATATAGTGTAACACGTCTTTTGGGGCGCGAATGGTGTACTGTATCGAACGTCCAGCGTCTTCGATTGCCATCACTTCTCCAATGCCATCGACGTGGCCGCTGACCATATGGCCTCCAAATCGAGTAGTCGGCAACATGGCTTTTTCAAAATTGACTGGCTGCTGCTCCTGATAATGCTTAAAGCAGGTAACCTTAATAGTTTCCACTGACACATCAGCGGCAAACCCATCGTCATATTGTTCAATAACAGTCAGGCAAACACCATTACAGGCAATACTGTCACCCAACTCAACATCGGACAAATCCAGCTTGCCCGTCTGAAAGCGGTAACGTGCATCCTCCCCTTTTGGCTCAATGGCTGCAATATGACCTGTTGCCTCAATAATTCCGGTAAACATAACTAAGCCTTTTTAAAATAGTAGTTCAAACGCAGATCATTACCTATCTGCCGAATATCGTTGAGGGTCAACTCTATATTTTGTTGCATGGTTTCCAGCGGTAGCTGAAACATAGGTCTGGCGGCACTGCCCATCAGTTTTGGAGCCATATAAACTATCAGTTCATCAACCAGTTTCTGCTCGACAAATGCACCAACAAGACCACTGCCAGCTTCAATCAACACATCATTGATCCCAGCTTCTGCCAACATTATCAGCAAGGCCTGCAAATCGATTTTTTGGTGAGATACCTCATCCTTGCCCGGTAGCAAAGCAACTGTTTTCTGTTCAACAGTTGCAGGATAATCTTTTACCAATAAGTGACCGCTAACCAACCAGCAACTGCCTTCATGACCAAATATTTTTGCATCCGGCTCAACAATATTTTGCGAATCAATGATAACTCTGACTGGTTGAGTGAAATGAGGGTTTGCGATAAAAGCCTGTTCGCGGACATTCATGGAAGGATCATCAATCACCACAGTGCCAGAGCCTGTGATAACCGCTCCTGACTCGGCGCGTAACCGCTGCACATCACGACGGGCATCTGCTCCAGTGATCCACTGACTTTCTCCACTAGCCATTGCGGTTCGACCATCTAGGCTCATACCGACTTTAGCAGTTACTCGAGGCAAGCCCTTAGTCATGCGCTTAATAAACCCAGGATTAAGTCTTTCGGCTTCACTTTGCATCAGTCCCTGTTCAACCGTGATTCCAGCATTAGCCAGGATATGAATACCTTTACCCGCCACCAATGGATTCGGATCCAACATGGCCACTACCACTCGGGCTATTCCAGCCTTGACTAAGGCCTCAGCACATGGACCTGTCTTGCCATGATGGGCGCAAGGCTCTAATGTTACGTAAGCAGTAGCCCCTTTGGCAGATTCGCCAGCATGATTGAGTGCGTTGATTTCGGCGTGAGCAAAGCCCGGTTTTTCATGCCAGCCTTCACCAATAATAACGCTATCTTTTACCAGGACACAGCCGACACGAGGATTAGTCCGAGTCGTAAACCAGCCTCTACGTGCCAGTTGGATGGCTCGCGCCATATAGCTCGAATCTTGTGCAGTAAAAGACATATCAGGTATGAGTTACCTTAAAAAGAAAATTTAGCGACCGCTATCAGTTAGCGTCACTCTTTACTATCACTTTGCAATTTATCAATTTCTTCGCGGAATGCATTAACATCCTTAAATCGACGATAGACCGATGCAAAGCGAACATAAGCCACTTCATCCAAACCACGTAGCGCCTCAATGATCAACTCGCCGACCACAGTAGACGGAACTTCGCGCTCACCCAGAGCACGAATTTGCGACAGAATTTTATTGATAGCCGCTTCCAGATCTTCAACGCTAACCGGACGTTTTTCAACCGCTTTAGCTAAACCAGTTCTAAGCTTAGCTTCGTTAAAGGGTTCACGTGTACCGTCGGTCTTAATGATCTTAGGCATCACCAGTTCAGCACTTTCGAATGTGGTGTACCGCTCACCACAGGCAAGACATTCTCGGCGGCGGCGAACCTGGCTACCATCCGCAACTAAACGAGAATCGATAACCTTAGTATCCGGATGGGCACAAAACGGGCAATGCATAACAACTCCTTATGTTGCCAATAGCGTTCTTATCAATTAACTGCGATAAACTGGGAAGCGGGCGGCCAATTTCAAGGCTTTTGCTTTCACATCAGCAATCGTCTGCTCATTCGTTATATCGTCAAGAATATCACAGATCCAGCCAGCAAGCTCAGTCGCCTCAGCTTCTTTAAAACCACGCGTAGTAATCGCTGGGGTACCCATACGCAAACCACTGGTCACAAAAGGTGAACGAGGTTCATTAGGTACCGTGTTTTTGTTTACTGTGATGTTCGCCTGACCTAACGCTGCTTCAGCGTCTTTACCAGTAATATCTTTATCGATTAAATCAATCAGGAACAAGTGATTGTCAGTGCCACCGGAAACGATTTTATAGCCGCGCTCCATTAACACCTTTGTCATTGCCTGAGCATTAACTTTAACTTGCTTCTGGATGGCTTTGAACTCATCACTCAAGGCCTCTTTAAAGGCTACTGCTTTTGCCGCAATAACGTGCATTAAAGGACCGCCCTGACCACCGGGGAACACAGCTGAGTTTAACTTCTTCTCAAGATCAGGGTTTGAACGAGCAATAATAATACCGCCACGAGGGCCAGCAAGTGTTTTGTGGGTAGTTGAAGTTACAACATCTGCGTAAGGCACTGGGTTTGGATATTCACCCGCAGCAATGAGACCAGCAACGTGCGCCATATCCACAAACAGGAAAGCACCCACTTTATCGGCGATTTCACGGAACTTGGCCCAATCAACAACGCGTGAATAAGCTGAGAAGCCAGCCACAATCATTTTTGGTTTATGCTCAAGCGCCAAGGCTTCAACTTGCGCATAATCAATGTAACCGTTTTCATCAACGCCGTATTCAATCGAGTGGTAAATTTTGCCTGAGAAATTCACTTTTGAACCGTGGGTTAAGTGCCCGCCGTCCGACAAGCTCATACCTAAAATGGTATCACCCGGTTTGACTAAAGCCATATAAACAGCAGCATTTGCCTGCGAGCCAGAGTGAGGCTGCACGTTGGCGTAATCTGCGCCAAACAACTCTTTCAGGCGCTCTATAGCAAGCTTTTCAGCAACATCCACATATTCACAGCCGCCGTAATAACGCTTGTCTGGATACCCTTCAGCATACTTGTTGGTTAACACAGAACCTTGAGCTTCCATCACACGCTGACTGGTATAGTTTTCAGACGCAATCAACTCAATATGTTCTTCTTGGCGCTTTTTCTCAGCTTCCATTGATGCGAACAGTTCAGGATCAAACTCTTTTAGTGGCGTGGTATTGCCCAACATGTGTCAAACCTCAATTTATTAATCAAATTTAATGCCATTTGGCACTTAGAAAGTGGCGCTATTTTAACCTATACACTGCTTAAATGTCTTACAAAATAGATAATTAATGGTTATAACCGCTATGTTCAAAACCAACCTCGATTTGACTCAAGTTCAGCTTGGCATTTTTTATATTGAGCAGCATAACTTAATGACTGAGCTTTAACCTTATCCGCCACCTTAAGCAACCACCCTTTAGAATTGTAAGTTTTTCGCTTATAGCCACCCCAGCCTTCATGATAGGCAAGGTATTGCGCTCGGGCATCCCACTTTGAAATCCCCACATTTTTATGGCTGTGATAGGTGTACCACCCTATAAAATCAATCGCGTCATCAAAATTATCACGCTTGGCGCCATGATTTCCTGTTGAGTTGCGATAAGCGTCCCAAGTGCCTTCCAGAGCTTGTGCGTAACCATAGGCATTTGACGGACGAAAACCAGGAATAAAACCCAGATACCACTTCCTTGCGGGTCGAATGTCCTGCTGAAATTTTGACTCCTGGTGCATGATCGCTAGCTGTACATGTATAGGGGTTCCCCAGCGCTCCTGTGAATCAAGCGCAGCCTCATACCAGTCTTCGTCCTCCAGGACGCTACAGGCATCATTAACATTTACAGGTTGAAAGGACGCGCAACCTTTTATCATTAACAACAATACGCAACTTGTCAGTAAAATTAACAATTTTGCAAGCAAACCGGTTACCTCTCACAATTTAGTCTTTTTTTGTAAAAATAAATATACCCAGTAAAAATCAATGCTAAAATAAATCAAACAGTTACATTAACTTTCGTTAACCTATATTAATTCTTTTATGAGCGCCATTCTTCTGGTTGATGACAGCCGTGAAATACTATCAAATACTGCGCAACAGTTAACGGCTGCCGGTCACGATTACCGTTATGTCTCAGATTATAAAGACGCCTTAAATTATATACGTCTTAATCGCCCACAGATCAGGATCGTGGTGGTAGCACTCAATAATGCACTTGGCTATCCTTCGCTCCGCAAGATAAAAAGCAGTATGTCCGATCGTGCTACCATTATTGTCTATTCAGAAAACAAAGACCAGACCATAGGCAGTTGGGTACAAAAGCTCGGTATCACTCTCTTTTTCGAGCACAAGCGTCAAGAAATTGATTTATTTAATCGTATAAAGCGCAGCTTGTTTCAGAAAGGCCTGTTCTTCACCAATCAGCAATTAAAAGAACTTATCAGTACTTTGTCCAAGTACACCTCTAACGCCGAGAAACTAGTTAAAGAAACCGCCCCTCAGTCAAAGAGTTTGCAAGAACTGCAACATAAACTGGCAAGACACCTGGACGGTATAGAAAACCAGCGTGGCTTTTTATTAGAAGCACAAAAACAATAAGCTGAATTTAATCTAACTTACAACCCTCTTCTCCAAGCTGGCAATTATTCACTTCAACCTGAATCGTCGCGTGCCCTACACCATGCCTTTTGTTAAGAAGCTGCAACATTTCTTCCAATAAGTAATCACTGTCCAGTGCAGGATCGACTAAAGCATGAAATGTCATCATCGGCTCAGCCTCACTCAGACTCCAGGCATGCATATGATGAATGTCTTCAACACCTTTGATGCTCATCAAGTCCGAGCGAATATTATTCATACTGATATTAATTGGAATTCCCTCTAAAAGGATATGCGATGCATCCTTAATAACATAGTAGGCGCTTCGTAAAATAAGCAGTGCGACAAATATAGACAGCAAGGGATCAATCCAGAGCAAGCCCCATACCCATATCATAATAGCTGCAATAATGGCCCCCACTGAGCCAAGCAAATCACCCAACACATGCAACAGGGCACTGCGGATATTAATATTAGATTCACCCGCACTATGTAGAATTTTGAACACCAGCAAATTTACTATCAGGCCAATAACTGCCACTGTAAACATGCTAACACTTTGAATTGGATTTGGTTCGATAAAACGGTGAACGGCCTCCCAGACAATCCATCCGGTTAACAAAACCAGAAATACACCGTTGGTATATGCTGCCAGAACCTGCAGACGCCCATAACCAAAAGTTCGCTTGTTATCTGCCGGCTTGCTGGCGAAATAAAGTGCCGAGTAGGCTAGTAACAAAGCCGCAGTATCAGTCAGCATGTGCCCAGCATCAGCTAATAATGCCAACGAACCTGAAACAATACCGCCAATAACCTCAACTACCATAAAGGTGCCGGTCAAGGTTAACGCCCATAGCAGATTTCTCTTACTACTTACATTTCTACCATGCGACTCGTCATCATTTAAATGGTTATGACCGTTATGCGCGCCCATACTATAATCAATTAGTCTATGTTGTGTTGAGTGTAACAAAGAAATCAAGGGTTCCGAAATACAAATAGACAACAAGCAAATCTTAATACTCCCAGCTTCAGAACTTAACAATTAATCTTAAAGCCCTTACACTAGGCCGTTAATACTTCTTAACGGGTTTGGTTATGCCTGAATTACAAGAATTGCCAGAATCTCATATTTTTCAAACCTACGGCATCGTGTTACTAGAAAACAAGCATCGCTTAGTCAAAAAGCTTAAAAGACACTACACACCTTCGATTCATGGACACAAAGCATGGAACAGTAGCTTTCTACTGATGGATTACTTTCTGCATACCAAGCTACTTAACAAACAACAAAGAGTCCTTGAGTTAGGTTGTGGCTGGGGGCCAACCAGCATATTCTGCGCCCATCATGCAGGATGCCAAGTGACCGGCACTGACCGAGATGAGGATGTATTTCCTTTTCTTGAGCTGCAGGCCTCAATGAATCAAGTCGAGATAACAACACAAACCATTAGCTTTGAAAAAATCACAAAGAATATGTTAAGCGAATACAGCATCGTATTTGGGACCGACATCTGTTTCTGGGATGACCTTTCCAGGATACACTACAACCTTATTAACAGGGCAAAGCAAGCAGGCGTCAAACACCTACTATTGGCTGATCCAGGCCGACAGCCATTTTTCGATTTAGCAGAAAAGGCTTTGGCAAGACACGATGGTGACTTGCATCAATGGTATTGCAACGAGCCAGAGTATTTTGATGGTTTTATACTTCACCTAAACCTTCAATAGTTCACCATTTTAATGTTTATGCTAAGCTGAAAGCACCAAGCCAACCAAAAAAGGAATGTGTCTATGCCGGATATTAACTTTTATGCAGTCGTCACGGCTACGCTCTTATCTTTTGCAATGGGTGGCCTTTGGTATTCACCATTGTTGTTCGGAAGAATTTGGCTCAAAGAGTTGAAGTTGGGAGCCGAAGGCATCAAACAGAAACCACGCGTTTTCATCCTAAGCTTTGTCTTCTCTCTGGCAACAGCATTTATCATTGCAAATTTACTCGGCCCACAGCCCAAGCTTGTCAATGCAGTAGTAACATCAGCTATGATTGGAGGTATTGTCTTATTTAGCCTTGGAATAACCTATCAATTCAGCAACAAGACCCTACGGCATCTGTTGATTGATGGCGGTTATCACATCGTGATATTTACCATGTTTGGTTTAATACTTGGAAGTTGGCACTGAGATAATGATTGAAAACAAAAACCCTATTTGATAGACACAAAAAAGCCCGCTAAAGCGGGCTTTTTAATGTCAAAACAAAGAATTACTCTTCAGTAACCACTTCGTCTAAATCGATATCGTCTTCCACCACTGGACGATCAACTAACTCAACGTATGCCATTGGTGCATTATCGCCTGGACGATTGCCACATTTTAGAATACGCAAGTAACCGCCTGGGCGCTCTTGGTAACGCGGACCTAGCTCAGCAAAAAGCTTGGCAACAGTAGCATTATTACGTAGGCGAGCAAAAGCTAGTCGACGATTTGCTACAGAGTCTGTTTTAGCAAGAGTAATTAAAGGCTCAGCTACACGACGTAGTTCTTTTGCCTTTGGCAAAGTAGTACGAATAAGCTCATGTTCGATTAATGACGAAGTCATGTTACGGAACATAGCTTTACGGTGTGAACTGTTACGATTTAATTTACGACCTGATTTTTGATGACGCATATTGAGTTCCTCACTCTATTTAATTGTAGCCTGCTGTAGTACTACAAAAGCTTCTGTAAATGTCTAAACTTTACGATTTCTTTGTTAAAAAGGTTTACTCGAATCGGTCATTTACCTAAGTAAACTCCTTCTTCTCCTAAACTTTTTGCCGCGAACCCAAAAAGTTTATTTCATTTACACAACTGTGATTAGAATAGTCTAATCTGATAATCAGGTAACTATCTGAATGAATTCAAAAAATTACCAATAATATTCATAGCTAACTATGAATAAAAAGGCGCTAGATTGCCCTAGCGCCTAATTTCTACTTATGAGAGTTAGTCACCAATGATGCTTGATGGTGGCCAATTCTCTAAACGCATACCCAAAGACAAGCCTCGTGAAGCTAGAACATCTTTAATTTCAGTCAAAGACTTCTTACCAAGGTTAGGAGTCTTAAGTAACTCAACTTCGGTGCGTTGTACCAAGTCACCAATATAATGGATATTCTCAGTTTTTAAACAGTTAGCAGAACGTACAGTCAACTCTAAGTCATCAACCGGACGCAATAAAATTGGGTCGATTTCTGGCTCTTCTTTTTCTGGTTCAGCTTGCTTCTCATCTTTCAGATCAACAAACGCTGCTAATTGTTCCTGAAGAATAGTTGCGCTACGACGAATCGCTTCTTCTGGGTCAATAGTTCCGTTTGTCTCAAGGTCAAGAACAAGCTTGTCCAAATCTGTACGCTGTTCAACACGAGCTGACTCGACCGTGTATGAAACTTTTTTCATTGGGCTGAAAGAAGCATCCACTTGCAATACACCAATTGGTTTATCTTCACCTTCTGGCTGCTTACGAGTATTTGAAGCCTCGTAACCACGACCAAGGCGAATTTTGATGCGCATATTCAGTGCACCACCTTTATTTAAGGTAGCGATGTAGTGATCTTTATTGACCACTTCAGCACCCGATACTTCTTCAATGTCAGCAGCAGTCACGACGCCTTCGCCTTTTTTCTGAAGAGTCAAAGTAGCCACTTCTTTATCTTCAAGGCGAACAGCCAACCCTTTTAAGTTCAAAAGGATATCGATAACGTCTTCTTGAACGCCCTCAATAGCTGAGTACTCATGAAGAACACCGTCGATTTCTACTTCTGTCACTGCGGCACCTGGCATAGAAGATAGCAAGATGCGACGTAGTGAGTTACCCAAAGTGTGTCCAAAACCGCGTTCAAAAGGCTCTAATACAACTCGGGCTTTTTTGCCTTCGCTTGATTCCACCTTAATTTGGCGCGGAGTCAGAAATTCAGTCGCTGACATATGATCCCTCTCAAGGATTAAAATTACTTAGAGTACAACTCTACGATTAGATTTTCATTGATGCTGGCGTCAAGCTCAGAGCGCTCTGGTACACGCTTAAATTGACCTTCCATTTTCTTGCCATCAACTTCAATCCATTCTGGCTTGTCACGCTGTCCAGCCAATTCCAATGCAGCAACAATACGAGCCTGCTTTTGTGATTTCTCACGAACAGAAACTACATCTTCTGCTTTAACTGTGTAAGATGGAATATTGACTGTTTCGCCGTTTATCAAGATAGCCTTGTGGCTAACTAATTGACGAGCTTCACCACGAGTAGCAGCATAACCCATACGATAAACAACGTTATCCAAGCGAGATTCTAAAAGTTGTAACAAGTTTACACCTGTAGCACCTTTTAGACGATCAGCTTCTTTGTAGTAGTTGCGGAACTGACGTTCAAGTACGCCATAGATACGACGAACTTTTTGTTTTTCACGTAACTGTAAACCGTAGTCAGAAAGACGGCTACGACGCGCGCCATGTTGACCAGGGGCTACTTCAATTTTACATTTTGTCTCAATTGCACGAACGCCTGATTTGTGTCCTAAATCGACACCTTCACGACGCGACAATTTGAGTTTTGGACCTAGATATCTAGCCATTTCAAACTCCCGTTAATCTCTTATACACGACGCTTTTTAGGCGGACGACAACCATTGTGAGGAATAGGTGTCACGTCTGTAATGTTAGTGATCTTGAAACCAGCTGCATTCAAAGCACGCACTGCTGACTCACGACCTGGTCCAGGACCTTTAACAAAAACTTCAACGTTTTTCATACCCATTTCTTTTACTACTTGAGCAGCGCGATCAGCGGCTACCTGTGCAGCAAATGGAGTCGATTTACGTGAACCACGGAAGCCAGAACCACCAGAGGTTGCCCATGCTAGAGCATTACCTTGACGGTCTGTAATCGTTACGATGGTATTATTAAACGACGCATGAATATGCGCCATACCATCGACAACGTGCTTTTTAACTTTCTTCTTGGTAGTACGAGGTGATTTCGCCATGTGTTATTCCACCATAACCATTATTTCTTGATTGGTTTACGAGGACCTTTACGGGTTCGGGCATTAGTCTTCGTACGTTGACCGCGCAATGGCAGGTTACGACGATGACGGATACCACGGAAACAACCCAAGTCCATCAAACGTTTTATATTCATGTTGATTTCGCGACGCAAATCACCTTCAACGGTAAATTTGCTCACCTCGTTACGTAGATTCTCAATTTGGTCTTCGTTCAAATCTTTGATCTTTGCAGTAGTTTCAATTCCTGCAGCAGCACAAATTTTTTGTGCACGAGGACGACCGATACCATAGATAGCGGTCAATGCGACATCAGCATGCTTATGTACCGGAATGTTAATACCAGCTATACGAGCCATTTAACAATTTCTCCTAATTAAAATAAGCAGGCGTGAAAGGCCGCGTATTCTAGCCACATCACGCCTAAAAATCAACCAATTATATGACTAACCTTGACGCTGTTTATGGCGTGGGTCAGTACAGATAACGCGAACACTGCCGTGACGACGAATCACTTTGCAGTTACGGCACATTTTTTTTACAGAAGCACGAACTTTCATTTGCTACTCCAACATGCTTTAGCGACGAACACGACCCGACGGGCCCTGTTTCTTAAGATTCGCTTTCTTAAGTACTGAATCATATTGCTGTGACATAAGGTGAGCTTGCACCTGAGCCATAAAATCAATTGCTACAACAACAATGATCAGCAGCGAAGTTCCACCGAAGTAGAACGGATAATTAAAGATCAGGATCAGGAACTCTGGCATTAAACACACAGCCGTCATATAGATGGCACCCCAGAAAGTCAAACGTGTTGTGACTTTATCTAAGTATTGTGCGGTTTGCTGACCAGGACGTATACCTGGAATAAATGCACCTGACTTCTTCAAATTGTCTGCAGTATCTCTTGGATTTTGTGTCAATGCAGTATAAAAGAATGCAAAGAATATAATACCAACAGCGTACAACATGATGTAAACGGGCTTACCTGGCTGCAAATTTTGCGCCATTGTGGTTAACCAGGTCACCTCACCCGAGCCACTACCAAACCAAGACAGCAAAGTGCCTGGGAATAATACGATACTCGATGCAAATATAGCTGGGATTACACCCGCCATATTGAGTTTCATTGGTAAGAAACTACTTTGCGCTGCAAACACCTTGTTGCCTTGCTGACGCTTTGCATAATTAATGGTTATTCTGCGCTGAGCGCGCTCAAACCAAACGATAAAGTAAACTACCGCTAATGCAAAAACACCAAAAACAAGAACTCCAAGAATATTGCGGTCTCCGTCGTAAGCTTGGCTAAAAATCTGACCTATAGCTTGTGGGAAACCTGCGACGATACCAACTAGAATAATAATAGAGATACCGTTACCAATACCACGTTCGGTAATTTGTTCACCCAACCACATCAAGAACATAGTGCCCGTGACTAGAGTAACAACCGCGATAAAGTAAAATGAGAAATCGGGGTCAGTAACTAGTCCAGGGATAATTCCGGGTAGCTGTGTGGACATTCCAACTGCTTGAATGGTTGCCAAAGCAACAGTCAAATAACGTGTGTATTGATTAATTTTACGGCGGCCGCTTTCGCCTTCCTTCTTGATCTCTTTCAGACGTGGGTCAACAAAACTCAATATTTGCATGATAATAGAGGCCGAGATATAAGGCATAATACCAAGTGCGAATACTGATGCACGTTCTAGTGCACCACCTGAGAAAACGTTGAACATCGTAAAGATTGTTCCACCCTGATTTTCCAAGAAAGCTTGTAAAACAGAGCCGTCAACGCCCGGAACTGGGATAAAAGAGCCAATCCGGAAAACAATAATAGCCATGAGCACAAACAGCAAACGCTGTTTGAGCTCACTTAAACCACCGCTTTTAGCTAACTGCTGTGGTGATAATGCCATTATTCTTCAACCTTTCCACCGGCTGCTTCAATAGCAGCTTTTGCGCCTTTGCTAACACGAACACCGCCAGTAACAGTTACTGCGCGCTCAATGTTACCCGATAGCATGATTTTAACGTTTTCGATGCTGTTTCTGATAAGTCCTGCTTTTTTCAAGCTCAACATATCAACCACTTCACCATCAACTTTTGCTAGCTCGTCTAAACGAATTTCAGCGCTAACTAAAGCTTTACGTGATTTAAAACCAAACTTAGGCAAACGTTGTTTTAGAGGCATCTGACCGCCTTCAAAACCGATCTTATGGAAACCACCTGAACGTGACTTCTGACCTTTGTGACCACGGCCTGCAGTTTTACCGTCGGTAGAACCAATGCCGCGACCAACACGTTTGCGATCTTTTTTACTACCAGGAGCTGGCATCAATGTATTTAAACGCATGATATTACCCCTCTACACTAACCATGTAGTAAACTTGATTTACCATACCGCGAGTTGATGCTGTGTCCTCAACTTCTACCGTATGACCGATACGACGCAAACCCAGGCCACGCAAGCAAGCCTTATGGCTTTCCAAGCGACCGATGCTTGAACGCGTCTGCGTTACTTTCATCATTTTCTTTGCCATGGTCTTAGTCCAAAATCTCTTCAACAGTTTTACCACGCTTGGCAGCCATATCTTCTGGAGAAGTCATTTGCTTTAAACCGTTAATCGTGGCACGCACGATATTAATTGGGTTTGTAGAGCCAATGCTTTTCGCCAAAATATTTTGGATACCTAGCACTTCAAATACCGCACGCATTGCACCACCTGCGATGATACCAGTACCTTCAGAGGCTGGTTGCATATACACTTTGGATGCACCGTGTGCTGCTTTTACTGCGTGTTGCAAAGTATGGCCGTCTTTTAATTCAACTTGAATCATATTACGACGAGCCTGTTCCATTGCTTTTTGAATCGCAACTGGAACT
>JAPHRL010000114.1 GCA_026195755.1 Kangiella sp.
CCGATACAGCTAAGGCAACGCCCGCTGCAATCTTGGATAAGCGTGTCATTGGAGACTTGTTATGGTTTAACCCTGTATTTTTCATACAATTCCTTCCCCCATCGATAGGAATTAACTGTTCGCTATAAACAAAAGTAAACGGAAGACGGTAAGACGTCATACCACTTATAAAAGGCATACTATCAATAATTTCTACTTATAAGCAAGCAATATAACGATGCTTATTTGTCAAGATTTTTTGCAATGGCTTTAAGGTATGAAGTGACTGTTTTGTATAAGAAACAGTCACTTTATGGAGATCCCTGGAATGATTTGATTCTCTTTTGCTCATTATTTGAGCATTGATATGACCGGCACCATCATAAGAATAGAAGAAAGGGCTGAAGAACAGCCCTTCTTTTTACTTAAAAAAGTTCTTTATACTAAGCTGGATTTTGTTCACAGTCTCCAGTGAGTTAAGCACCTCAATCTCTGGTACTGATTGATTCCATTGAATGGCTACAATCGTCAACAAGGCTCCAATACCTATATAAAGACACGCTCGACTTAACCATTGAGTACTTCGTTTATTGTACACCATAATCTTTCTCCTTTAATCCGACCGTGATGAGCTATAGAGCTTCATCACGGTAGCGACGAATCATAATAGCGCCGACCACTAAAACTGCTCCAAACGCTAATCCGAACCACAAATCCATATCCATTAGATGCTCACCGAAACTCAAAGGAAGCCAATCCTCTTCAATAAATTCCGAAACATCGTCATCAATAACATCACTGAAATCACCGGCGATTTTACCGACAGGGGTAATGTAAGCACTCCATATCATCACAAAGCGCTCGCCAATATAGGAAACTACGTAAGCTGTGTTGGTTACGATACTTTCCGCAATAATGACTAATATTACTGGCACTGTTGCTACCAGGAATGGCACCTTCTTGGTCCAGCTTGAAACCAGCAGCAAATATCCAATAATCGGTGCAGCCCATAGAGTAGCAACATACAGCGCTTGCAACTGATAGAACGCAATCACAAACAGATTCGATGGCTGCCAAATGTTATGCCAGGCACTGGCGTCTGATATCCAGGCAAAAAGAGTGCCTAGAATCATGATGGCGAGAGTGGTCAATTGTAATATCACCCAGACAAATAAGGGGGCAACAACCATAACCGTGACCACTTTTGAGAGCACCGTCATACTGTCTGAAACTGGCATCGACTTCCAGAATAAAATGCTGCGGTCTTTACGGTCATCGTATAGTGCGCCTAAACAGTAGAAGAAACCTACAATAGCCAGCACAACCCCAAAGCTGAAGATACCGCTATAAATGCCCATCTGCACCCCAATGGCTTTAGCACGCGGATCGACACTGACGTCATACAACTTGAATAAGCTGGTCAAGTCATGACTGCCGACACCATTGATTTGCACGTTACTGGTGCTAAATACAAAGACCCCAAGGAAGACACCAAATACTGCAATACCACCAATAATCATCGGCACCCACTGCAAACCGGTCTTATTTTCCCAGTATTCTCTTTTCAATAAGGTTAGAAACGTTTTCATGCGGCCTCTCCTTTCATCTTGGCAACAAACAGATCTGCTACGCTCGGTTTGCGAACCTTACCTAACTCTTGAAGTTGCTCCTTAGCGACGCCGTTGAATAGACATACCTTTTGTCCAAAGACTTCCCTGACATTCATTGGCTTCATCGCTAAGGCAGCTTCCTCAAACTCCTTCTCAACCATGACTTCAAAATACGATTCTGCTATCGCGTCCATCGAGTCATCCAGCACAATCTTTCCATCCTGGATAAAAATGAGGTCACTCAAAATGTGCTCAATTTCTTCGACCTGATGCGTAGTTATTATTATGGTTCGATTATCGTCGAAATAATCGTTCAGCAGTTGCTCGTAAAATGACTTGCGGAACAGGATATCCAGTCCTAATGTTGGTTCGTCCAGAATCAACAAATCCGCATCAATCGCCATAATTAAGGCCAGGTGCAATTGCACCACCATTCCTTTGGATAAGGCCTTAACACGGCTATTCCTTTTTATTTTTGTTTGTTCCAAGTACTTCTCACACAGCTCACGACTAAAGCGAGGGTGTACCCCCTCTACAAAGTCGATGGCCTGACTTACTTTAATCCAGCGAGGTAACACAGCCACGTCAGCGATAAAACAAACGCGCTGCATTAACTCATCGCGCTGTTTATGCGGATCGAGACCGAAAATATTAAGCTCGCCTTCGAAGGGTGTTAAACCCAACACTGATTTTAGTAATGTTGTTTTTCCCGCACCATTTGGGCCGATTAAGCCCAAAATACGTCCTGGCGCTAGCTCAAAGCTGACATTATCCAATGCTTTGAAACTGCCATATCTCTTATTGAGTCCTTTAGCTTCAAGGATATTACTCATGATCGCTCTCCTCGTCCTTTGTGCGCTTAAACAACTCATCCAGTGAAATTTGTAAACGCTCAATCTTTTGTAATAACGCAGGCCATTCCACAGTTAAAAACTGCTCACGCTCTTGCTTCAATAACTTTTCTTTCGCACCTTCTGTTACGAACATGCCTAATCCCCTTCGTTTTTCTGCTAATTCACTTTCCACCAATAATTGATACGCCTTGGATACGGTTATCGGGTTCAGCTTATACTCCGCTGAAATGTTCCGAACCGAGGGCAAGGCATCACCTTCCTGCAGGCTGCCATCGAGGATCATATTCAAAACCCTGTCGCGCAGTTGCAGGTAAATTGGCTGTGTGTCGTCCCAATGTATTTGCATATTTAGCTACCTGTTGGCAGTTACCTTCTGTTGTTTTGAATACAAAGCTATCAAAATCAACATCTTAACCTAGCAGAACAGAGACTTTTACCGTCAGTGTTCTGCTGACATGGTGTTATACTAAGATATAACACCGACTCTGTAAAACACTTTTTTAGTTTTTTTCATAAAAAGGCTGTAACAAAGTGTGTAAAAGATAACCATATTAAAGAAAGCTAATGAACTTCAAAGCAAAGGGCTGTAAACTCCTAAGCTTAATTTTTCAGTTAATTATCAACGTGCAACCAGTCAAAATATTCCCATTTACACCGGCTAATATTGTGCTTTTAGTATTGAGCATGGCCTGTGTATTCAGCCTGCTCCCTGCCAGTTATGCACTGGCTGCCGGACTTATCTGGGGCTGGTTCTTTGCTGATCGGCAGTCCTTCCCCCTTGCCAGCTGGGCCAGTCTGTTACTAAAAATCGCGATTGTGCTACTAGGCTTCAGTCTTCCCTTAACTGAGTTATGGGGGACCGCCAAAGACAGCTTCGTATTAACAGTAAGCGTTATTGCCGGGGCATTAATATTAGGGTTGTTGATTGCGAAACTGTTTAAACTGGACAAGCAACAGGGTTGGCTGATCAGCTCTGGAACTGCAATTTGTGGCGGGAGCGCGATTGCTGCAGTGGGTACATCAATCAAAGCCAGTAGCCATAACATGGTCATATCGCTGGCGATTGTATTTATCTTAAATGCGGTGGCTTTGTTTGTTTTTCCTGCGGTTGGTCATTGGCTGGACCTTACCCAGAGCCAGTTTGGCCTTTGGGCGGCGTTAGGTATTCACGATACCAGTAGCGTGGTTGGTGCCGCTGCTGTCTATGGCGAAGAAGCTCTGGATGTCGCAACAACCACCAAACTATCACGGGCTTTATGGATTATTCCTCTGGCTATCATTGCTTCTATGTCGCAACATTCGGGTAAAATCAGATTCAGCCTGCCACTATTTATCGTATTTTTCTTGCTAGCTAGCTCTGTGAGTAGTTTCCTTATGTCACCTGAACTTATGGCGCAAGTGGGCACTTACATCAAGCCAGCTTCAAAGAATCTGTTTGCATTGAGCCTGCTATGGATGGGCACCAGCCTGAATAAAGCTGCAATCAAGGCAATTCCCTTTCGTTCAATGCTACTGGGCATCATTCTTTGGCTTGCGGTATCCATCAGCTCATTGTACGTTGTCATGCAATGGTACCCGTAACCCATAAATAGCCCAATAGACCAATAGCCCCAAGAGCCGAAAAAAAGAGAACATCATGTTTGCACTGCAATTTGATCAACTGGATCGACAGGCTGAACTAAGAATCAATCCCGCTCATCTTCGCGAGCTCGCACAACAAGCAGACAGCAGTATCCTGCCAGTCCACCGTCAGCAATTGCTGACTCAAGATGACAGTCTTCTGTGGCTAAACTGGAGCGAATTATCCGACACCGTTGAGGAGATTCAAGACAAGCACTTAATCTATCTTGGTCAAGTTCAAGGGGCAGACCAAATCAAGCACTACTTCAGTTACCGCCTGACTGAACCAGACTATTTTATCAAGCAGTTTCCATCTGTCTTGCTGAAAGGCTTACGCGAGCTATTACCCGTATTATCAGAAGCTGAATCATTTTTAGCCAACGTGGCGATAGGCATTGAGCATTGGCACAATACTCATCAGTATTGTGGCTATTGTGGCCATACCACCTACTCCAAATTGGCTGGTTTCGTCCGTCAATGCAGTAATCAAGAATGTGCTAAAGAGCATTATCCACGAACCGATGCTGCGGTGATTTGTGCTATCACTTATCAGGACAAAATTTTATTGGGACGCCAGGCTCAATGGCCGGAGAATCGCTATTCGGTGATTGCGGGATTTGTCGAACCTGGAGAGAGTCTGGAACAAGCAGTGGCACGCGAAGCTAACGAAGAAGCGGGGCTAACGGTCACCAATATTCAGTATTTTGGTTCGCAACCCTGGCCCTTCCCTCAGTCATTAATGACAGGTTTTACCGCTGAAGCAACACACCCTTCGATTGAGTTGAAGGACCACGAATTGGAACATGCAGACTGGTTTACTCGCTCCCAAATCAATGAGTTAGTTGGCTGTAGTCAGCTTATCCTACCCTATAAATACTCCATTTCACGCACTCTGATTGAGCACTGGCGTAATAGCTAAGTGATTGATAGTTCATTATTAAAATGTTTTTAAACTCGTATCTTCTGTATATTTTTTCAACAGTTATTGACGAGAAATCCTTTCTCAAGTACAACTAGAAGCAATCCTTATAACTATCGCTTATAAAGGCAGGTAATAAGGAGATACAGGATGTTTAAGAAACTGCTAACACTTTTCTCAAGATGACTTATGTTGAGAACAGTTTAGCCAGATTGAGGAAACAAGGAGTTCTTATGTCTAAGATCACAATTCTCGCCGGCGACTTTCCAAGTGGCAACGGTCATTTTTCATTCCGTAATTTTACCCTTCCTGGAGACAGTAACCACTACCTCTGCGAAACGGTAAACA
This sequence comes from Kangiella sp., assembly GCA_026195755.1. Lineage (GTDB taxonomy): Bacteria > Pseudomonadota > Gammaproteobacteria > Enterobacterales > Kangiellaceae > Kangiella. Next base: position 5,331 of record JAPHRL010000114.1, read on the forward strand.
TCAACCAGCTTGAATCCTTCAACAAAATCAACAAAGAAATGGTCACTATGTTAGGAGTCAGCGAGCGTACTGAGCATATTCTGGATGACTTAACACAAGACCAGGTGTTGTTTATGGTTCGTTTGAAAGATAAAAGGCGGTTTGTCGGTTTAGCCGATAAACGGACTTATGACAAGATGAATACAGCGAGACGAATTGAAGGTAATAGAAAGCAACCGATGGCTAAAGCGCCTTCAGCGGCTTAGACAATCTGTTGGTTCGCTAAGCTCGATCCCAGGGAAAAGCAATGACGTCTTGAATATCCTTGCTATTAAGTTTGGCCATCAATAAACGATCGACCCCTAAAGCAACCCCTGAACACTCGGGCAAGCCATGCTCCAATGCTGCGATAAAGCTTTGGTCAATGGCTATTTCTGGCAAATTATTGCTCATCCGCCACTGATTATCTGCCTTAAAGCGTGCCAGTTGTTGCTTGCTATCAGCCAGCTCATAAAAGCCATTGGCCAACTCAACACCCTCAATATACAACTCAAAACGATGAGCAACTCGCGGATCAGACTCTGAAATTCGCGCCAAAGCAGCCTGACTGGCTGGATAGTCGTAGATAAAACAGACCGAATCATTACGCCCAAGCTGCGGTTCAATCTTATCCTCAAACAACAAACTCAGGTAATCATCACGTTCCAAATCTTCAGGAAGCAGCCCCAGATTAGAACGGGCAAACTGCTCAAGTGCTTCGTCACTAATCGATAATGGTTCGATATCAAGGAATTCGATAAAAGCCTGCTGATAGCTCAGATCCTGTCGCTGCTTCGACCCAAGCACCTTAGCCACAAGTTCATAGACCTCATCCATCAACTGCAAATGGTCAAAACCCAATCGATACCATTCCAACATGGTGAACTCAGGATTATGCTTAGCCCCCATCTCATCCTGCCGAAAAGCTTTGCAAATCTGGTAAATAGAGCCATAACCCGCCGCCAATAAACGCTTCATGGCATATTCTGGTGAAGTTTGTAAAAAGCCCAGCTCTTTTGAACTAACGTCTATAGTCATTGAGCGCATATAGCGATCGGTCACCCCATGATGTGACAAAGCAGGCGTATCCACTTCAAGCACTTCTCGCTCGGCAAAAAAACCACGGATTGTTGATAGCAACTGCGCGCGGGCTTTGAGGTTTTGTAGTGAAGCTGAAGGTTTCCAGTGAGTCATAGATTTGAGTCGAAGGTTAGCTTTAGTGATTGATGGGTTACGCTTTTCAAGCTAACCCATCCTATAAACATACATTAGTATTTAATAAGGGCAGGCACATTGGCCTGCCCCTACCAACCTGCTAATGCAATCCCCTTACTATCACCGTCCCTACCTAGCGCAGGGAAATTATTGCTAGACAAGACTTGCTGATTTTTTAAATGGAGGGAGTTTAGATCAACTAAACGAGCTTTTTTAAAAATCAGCGTAACGCTATATAGCGAGAATTTAACCAGCTAGGCGCGTGAAACGTAATCGCCAGTACGCGTATCGATTTTCAACTTATCGCCAATATTCACAAACAAAGGCACTTTGACTACTGCACCTGTGTGCATAGTGGCTGGCTTTGAGCCACCGCCGGAAGTATCGCCACGTAATCCTGGGTCGGTGTCGGTTACTTCGAGCACTACAAAATTGGGGGGGGTTACGTCGATTGGGTTTCCGTTCCATAATGTAATTGAGCATTTATCTTGCTCGATCAAATATACAGCTTTGTCGCTTACGGCATTTTTGTCGGCTGATACTTGCTCGAAGGTGTTGGGATCCATAAAGTACCAAAACTCACCATCGTTGTAGAGGTATTCCATCTCGGTATCCATAACATCAGCTGTTTCGATGCTTTCACCGGATTTAAAAGTTTTTTCGACGGTGCGGCCTGTTAGCAAGTATAATACTTTGGTTTTACTGAAGGCTTGGCCTTTACCGGGACGGACGAATTGGTTGTCGACAACCGTACAGGGTTCGCCGTCGAGCATTATTTTTGTACCATTACGTATGTCGTTAGTGGTAATTGTTCCCATGTGTTCCTCTGGATATCAATGAGTTTATGATTCAAAACCTGCAGATTCTACCGCGAAATGATTCATATTGGCAGGAGCGAGAGTGGAAAAAGTTGCTTTCGAATGCAGTTTCTTCGCCTTTTGAGCTCTTATTTCGATTAAACCTTTCTATCGATGACCTCCCTTATTCGATTCTTGCAGAGCATCAATTTGTACAAAAAGTACCAGATCCCTTTATTGAGCGAATGGAAAAAGGTAATCCTCATGATCCGCTGTTGCGGCAAGTTTTAGCTGTAAGCGATGAAAATCAGGAGGCTGTCGGCTTTGTCTCCGATCCATTAAAAGAACAAGAGTCTAAAATACCCGGACTGCTCCATAAATATCGCTCACGGGTGCTGGTCATGTTGTCCACCACCTGCGCCATCAATTGCCGCTATTGTTTTCGTCGTGAGTTCCCCTATCAAGAGCACCAAGCGGGACGCAGTGGCTGGCAGGCAATTTTCGATTATTTAACGACTCACCCTGAAGTCAATGAAGTGATTCTAAGCGGTGGCGACCCTTTAGCAGTCAATGACTCGTATTTAGCCGACTTCATTCAACAACTGGCAAACATTCCTACTGTAATTCGAGTGCGTATTCACACCCGCTTACCGCTGGTTATTCCGCAGCGTATAACTCAAGGTTTAATTAACGCCCTGACCCAGACTCGTCTGCAACCCGTTGTGGTGCTCCATATTAACCATCCCAATGAAATGGGTGAGCTTTTTACTAAAGCAGCAAAAAGACTGCATCAGAGCGGCATCCACCTACTCAATCAAAGCGTACTTTTAGCAGGAGTTAACAACAATAGCGCAACTTTAGCAGAGCTTAGTGAAAAATTATTCGCTCATCATATACAGCCTTATTATTTACATCAGCTTGATAAAGTAAGCGGGGCTCACCATTTTGCCGTTGAAGACACGCAAGCCGTAAAGATTATGCAAGAACTTAATTCTCTCCTTGCTGGTTTTCTAGTGCCCAAACTGGTCCGAGAGGAAGCCGGCAAGACCAGCAAAACCCCAATTGATTTGGGCTTATTAACTATAGATAATCAACAACTTAGTTAGAAATAAAACTGGCGCTATGTGTGCCTATTCGATAATATAAAAGCCAGCACTTCATGCAATAATAAAAGCTAGATTGCCGGCACTAGGCTAAGGAGAAAGGAAGTGGCCTTAACTCAAGGACAATTGGGACTAACAGTAAGAGTCAGAAATGAAACGATGGTGGCTGATATTCCAGCCAGCGTGAAAGCCGCTGAGCAATGGTTGGAACAGTTGCCAATTGCTGATATGGGAGAAACTGCCTCCAAGGTCTTTCATTATCTATACGATCTCAACCAGTCTCCTCTAGCCCCCAAAGAACGTTTGCAAATCCTGGAAGCAATCGTTCCCATGTGTGAAACACTCATAGACTCACTATCTGAAGTTTATGTTCATAGCCCACTGAAATATTCGCAAAAACTACAGTCAGCATCTGAGTTGGTTCATGCCCTGGCCTCTGAGCTAGTTTTTGGCTTCAATGCTGTGATTGAAGATCTCAGTCGGGACCCACAGCTATTAGACAAATATGGCACTACAATTTTACCAGCTGCTTGTGCTAATTCGTTACATTATCTTGGCGAAATCCAGTTACAACGCTACCAGCTTTACAAATCAGTAGGCGGCAAAATATGGCGTCAGCAAAACATTATTTTTAAGTTAGCGACCAGCAATAATTTCTTTGAACATAAGCTCAGAAAGTCTTCAGCTCCTTTAGACTCTGTCAAGAAGCAACTATTGATAAACTTGACCTTGTCAACTTGCAACCCTTATCAAATGAAGCATGGTGAGGCCAGCGCTATTTATGAAGCTCTACAAGTTCTAGCCAGCTATGTAGAACTATTACCAACAACCAATGAAGATACTTTATTTGCCTATTTGCCAGACACTGAAATACCTCCCCAACCAGCTAATTCGATTGAGAGCGAATCACAGAAAAAGTACGGCATTGATTTAAGCCAGACAATTGGCATGCTGGAAAACAGCATGATGGAAAAAAGAGGTGGATTTCTGGCGCGTTTTAAAAAGCAACCGCAACTCAACCTTGATGAAGACTTAAAAGCACAGGTACTGGAGAGCTGGAACATCGTTAAAACGCGTAACTTTATACGCATTAACTCTAATGTAAGTACCCAGGTAGCAGTTGGTTTGGCAAGCTCTCATCACTTTCTAGTTGAGCGAGGCGGAAAAGTGTTGCATGAACGCTTTTTTGGTGCCTCAAAAAAACCATCATCTTTTCAGGTGGAATCATTAGAACTTGAGCAAGAAGAGAGTCAGCACGGTTTTGTTTGGAAACAATCCCGCCCAAGGGGCATGGATATCAAGGATAAGAGAAAGAACGAAGATGCCTTCGCTTCAATTTACAAACCTCGCACTTTTGACCAACGAAAGCTGGATAAAGAAGATAACCCCTATAAAGAACTTAAAACACGCGTTAAATATCAGTGGATCAATGGTGTGGTCAAAGATGTCAGCCCAGCCGGGTTTTGCGTCGCATTTGAAAAAGCCCCTTCACAATACGCCGAAACCAATGAACTCGTCACCGTAAAGAATTTTAAAAACGGTCAAGAAATGTATAACCTTGGCTTGATTCGTTGGAATCGATGGCAAGGGCATGATGTATTCTTAATTGGTGTTGAGTTAATATCACCAGATGCGGAACCTGTTCGGGTAACACTAGACTGGGACTATGCAAAGCCAGCTTATCACCATAACGGGCTGCTACTTCCCGAAATGCCTAATGCGGGAGTTGACTCAAGTATTATTTTGCCACCTTTCGGCTATCGCTCAGGTCAAACGGTCGCGATTTTGACACCTAATGAGGAGTTTAAGATCGAGCTCACTCGTAAGGTAATAGAAACTGATAACTTTATTCAGTTTCACTATCAACAAAGATCCTGAATAAATGGTTAAACAGACTTGGGTAACAATCCGAGTTAATGTTAAATTTGTGGGGCAGTTAAATCATTTTCTTTCAAAAGCGGATACCATAAGGCATCCTCAAGGTAACTCAATTTGTGATGAAAAAACAAAGCAATAATTCACCAGTAAATACTCTGATTTTCTCAAACTCGGCTAATGATAGTGAGCAGCTGGCCAGCCATTTGAAAAATCAGGGCCTCCCAATTCGACATCAAGTTGTTGCGAACAGCGAGCAGCTAAAAGCAGCCATCGATGAAAAGCAGTGGCAACAAGCTTTGTTTTTGGATGAGCTTGATAACCTGCCGATTCAGCAAGCATTAACCTTGTTAAAGAGTCAAAAGCAATCAGTCCCAGCCATTCTACTGAGTAGCAATTATTCTGAGGAACAGCGCTTTGACGCCATCGCTAAAGGTGCAAAAGATTGTATCCCAAACAACGCTAAAGATTTGCTTACTTTAGTTGTCCAGCGTGAACTTAAGTTGGTTAACGCTGAGTCTAAATTAATAGAATCTAGCAAATTAGTTTCAGAAATCTCCAAGCGAAACCAGCTATTGCTGGAAAGCTCTAAAGATGCCATCGCCTATATCCATGATGGTATGCATATTTATACCAACCCAGCCTACCTTGAACGCTTTGGTTACGAAGAAGATGACATCATCGTAATGACCATTATGGATCTGATTGACTCTGAAGATACCAACAAAATTAAATCATTGCTTAAAGAGCAAGCTAAAAGTGGCGAAGAAGTCAATCAAGTACTGAAAGGCAAAAACGCCAACGGCGAAACCTTTGAAGCAGATTTTATCGTTTCCTCTGCGATTTATGACGATGAACACTGTGTGCAACTGGTGGTCCGAGAAGTTAGCGATCAAAGCGAGCTTCTTAAAAAGTTAAAAGAAGTCAGTGAAATTGATCAGGTGACAGGGATCTATAACCGTCCAGCCTTTATGGATAGGCTTAATAATATTACCGACAAGTCACGAGAAACTAAAACTGACACCGTTCTTTATTTAGTTGAGATAGATAAGTTCTCAAAATACCGGTCTGAATACGGGATTGCAGCCTGCGATGACTTATTAAAAGACATTGCTGACTGGATGAAATCACATGTTAGCGATAGAGCCATTATGGCTCGTATCAGCGATAGTAGCTTCGGTATTATCATGTCTGAAAAGGGGCTATCTCCTAACGAGTTACCTAAAAAATTACTTTCGGAAATTGGATCACATCTCTTTGAAGTGTCAGAGCAAACCCTTCATGTTACTTTCAGTATCGGCGGCGTAACCTGTCATGATAATGATCTTGAGCCTGATAAACTCGTTCTCCATGCAACGGCAGTCAGTCATAAAGTGCAGGATAATGGTGGCAAAGGTTACGAACTATTCAACCCATCAATCGATAGCTTATTAAACGAAGAAGAGAAAGTCTTGTACGATGAGTTTGTTCATGCAAGAGACGAAGGTCATATGACTCTTTTCTATCAGCCCATGATGAGCTTACAAGGAAGCCCCGATCAGCAGTACATTTGCTACTTCCGCTACAAGATGCAAGACGGCAAATGGGGACTGGGTAAGGGCATATTCCCAATCTTTGAGAAAGTGGGTATTGATGCTGACATTGATAAAATCACCTTTACCCACAGCTTGAAAATGCTAGCAAAAGAAAAAGCTGAAGGTAAAGCAACGAAGCTATTCCTGACATTGCACCCCAATACATTATTAAGAGAAGATGCCAGTCGCTGGGTGCGTCAAAGCATTGCAAAATCGGGAATTGATAGTAAGAGCCTAATATTAACTCTTAAAAGCCACTTCGCGGCAACTTACTTGAAGAAAGCTATCGAACTCAAAGATGTCTTTAACAAAGATGGTATTCAGTTCTGCCTATCCGGTGTACAAGCTGACGAGCTGGAGTTGATTCAATCTGTTCGCCCTAACTATGTTGCTTTCGATGGACGCATGATTGAGGTTCTCAAAGAACAAGGGACTGACAAAATTGCACCACTAATAACAGCCACCCATAATGTTGGCGCTAAAGCTATTATCACCAACTTGGAAGAAGCATCATCATTAGCTCAGATCTGGCCTTTAGGTGTGGATTTTGTAACCGGTAACTACATCTCTAAACCAATGTCCAAGCTTACCCATGACTTTGCTGATAACGACTTTTAGGTCTGATGTTGCTGCTCGATAATGGGCAGCAACTTGACCAAACTATCCAGATAGCCCAGGTTTAACACACAATCAGCAGACCTAGCCAAAGTCGGCTTCGCACGAAAAGCAATACCGATTCCCGCCTGTTGCAGCATTTTAAGGTCATTAGCGCCATCACCGACAGCTAAGCATTGCTGCGCAGAGAGCCCTCTATCAAGAGCCCATTCAGTTAGGCTATTAGCTTTTACTTCGGCATTCACAATGGGATACTCGACTTCACCCGTGAGTGCTTTATTGCCATAAACCAGTCGGTTTGCTTTTACCTGGATAAAAGGGAGTCGACGGGCGAGTTCTTCTGCAAAGGGCATAAAACCTCCAGAAGCTATAGCAATATCCCCCCCCTGCTCTACAAAATACTGGCAAAAACTCTCTACGCCTGGATTGAACTCCAACTGGCTAATTACGCTCCCTATAGCTTGCCGGGACAATCCTTTAAGCTGTTTCACCCGTTGCTCCAGACTTTGATTGAAATCCAGCTCTCCACGCATTGCAGACTCTGTAATGCTGGCAACTTCGTCACCAACACCTGCTTGCACGGCCAGCTCATCGATAACTTCGATCGGAATAAGTGTCGAATCCATATCAAACACGGCCAGTTTAAACGGCCCATACATCTGACTTTTTGCTAACAGGCAGTAATCAAAGCCCTCGCTAATACTGGATTGGTATAAAGCCGCCTTTAACCCACTGGGATCCATCGAAGATACTGTGTAAATGCTAATATCCGCAGGCTTGTCACCACCATCAACTATATACTCGGCTAATTGATCAAGCCCCAATATAGTGGGTTTTGACCCAGTGTTTTTTTGATTAAATACATATAAAAAATAATCAGTCATCATGAAGTAAGGAATCTGTCACTGTTGCGTGGTTCTATTTATATCAGGAAACTATGGTATATTAACCCCAAATAAAAGCCCATTGTAATTTGCAGTAAAGAGATACCCGTATTAAATCATCATTACTTAAAAGTCCTAATACTAAGGCACTGATTTTTTCTGCGCTTGTGCTGGCTTTTTCCAGCGGCTTACTTCATTTGTGGTTAACAGAGCAACAGCATAATCAGCAGCAGAACTATATCAACAGTTATGCAGCAATGCTGACAACGGCCTCGGCCAGTCAGCTCGGTAGTTTTATACACAATCAGGACACGGATTCCATTGAGTCAGTTGCAAAAGGTCTGTATGAAAATGATAGCGTTTATAAAGTTGCTATTTATCAACGAAATGGGGCTCTCTTGTTCAAGCTGGAAGCTGATGAACTACCCAGCGACCTACGCTCAGTAGTTGCTGATATTTATTTTCAGGAAGATAAAAACGGCTACCTTACGCTATACTTTAGCCCAAATGCCCAAGCCTCACTAATTTCACAGGTTGTTGCACAGCCAGGCATGATCTGGATTATAAGTGGCCTTAGTTGGTTGTTACTACTCTTGCTAATTTCTTTTCGAAA
>JAPHRL010000129.1 GCA_026195755.1 Kangiella sp.
AACATCAATTTCAATATCTTTATCATCAAGCTCACCTTGTCGCAATTTTTTGCGGAACACCTGGCGAGCAGAAGAGTCCTGAGGCTCGGCTGGCTGGTCCCACTCGCTATCGCTGGATTTACGAGGCGGGGGCAGCAAGGCATCCAGCACCTTTTCTTCCGCTGCATCATGAGCACGGTTCTGAACTTTGGCCATTTCCTGTTCACGCAACATTTTAAACGCTGCATCGACCAGATCCCGGATGATGGACTCTACATCACGGCCTACATAGCCGACTTCGGTAAACTTAGTTGCTTCTACCTTGATAAAAGGGGCATTGGCTAATTTTGCTAAACGGCGGGCAATTTCGGTTTTACCGACCCCCGTTGGGCCAATCATTAAGATATTTTTTGGGGTTATCTCATTACGCAGAGCCTCATCGACCTGCATTCTTCGCCAGCGATTACGCAGGGCGATGGCGACTGAGCGTTTGGCATCTTTCTGGCCAATGATATGTTTGTCCAGTTCATGAACAATTTCTCGAGGTGTCATAGACATAATTAAATACTCTTTTGTAATGCGCTATATTGAATACGCTTTAATTCTGTTGTTTCAATGCTAAACCAATGATGGCAATAGCCATTAATAACTGAGCTCTTCGATGGTCTGGTTGTGATTGGTATAGATGCAAACATCACCCGCGATAGTCAGTCCGGTCTCAACAATTTCACGCGCGCTTAAATCCGTTTTTTGCATTAAGGCCTTCGCTGCGGACTGAGCAAAGGGGCCGCCTGAACCAATAGCAATCAAGTCATCTTCCGGCTGAATGACATCACCATTACCGGTAATGATGAGAGAGTTCTCTTTATCTGCAACTGCCAACAAGGCTTCAAGGCGACGCAAAGCTCGATCGGTTCGCCAGTCTTTGGCCAGCTCAACCGCTGCGCGCATTAGCTTGCCACCATGGGCTTCCAGCTTTTTCTCGAATCGCTCAAATAAGGTGAATGCATCGGCGGTACCGCCTGCAAAGCCGGCAATAACCTGATCGTTATATAAACGGCGTACTTTGCGTGCGTTGCCTTTCATAATAGTGTTGCCCAGTGAAACTTGGCCATCACCACCAATCACCACAGTGCCATTTCGACGCACCGATAAAATAGTTGTTCCACGATATTGTTCCAAAATAGTCTCCGCTGTCTGCTTATTCTTGGCAATAGAGGCTAGATGGGGGCTGGGGAGGTAAATTCAAGGAAGATATGCAGTTGAGGTCACGCAAGAGGCGGCACAAAAAAGCCCGAAGTAAACGGGCTTTTATTGAAATCATGCTGGTTAGACTGTTGAGTAAAGCTAGGCTTACCAGATACGACAGTCCTGGTAATTATTATCTTGTAGCTTATGGCGGTCACTTTCTGCTGCTCGTTTCGAGTTATAAGGGCCGAGGCGAACTCGATACCAACCATCCTTTTCTTCGACGTTGGCTTGAAAACCGATAAAGGCCATTTCAACTTTTATTGATTCGGCATCTTCCTGCTTTCGAAAAGCTCCACACTGCATGATATAAGTTTTATTGCCGTTTGTCGGAACGCTCTGTGTAGTGTCCACCTTAATTTCTTTATTGGTTAAGGTTTCATGATAGGTGTAACGAGGTTCTGATGCGGATTCCTGAGTCTTGTCCTCTGGCGGGGTCTCTGTTGCTGTTACAGCCTTGGTGTCTTGCTTCACAGGAATTACTTCTTCAATAATCTCGGGTTTTTTGACCAGAACCCACAAAAAAATGGCAAACAAGGTGATCAATACTCCACCGACAAAAACCAGTATCGGTGAGATTGGTTTGCGAGAAGGTCGACTTTGACGTGGGCTACGCTTATTACTTTTGCGTGCTGTTTTACGTTTTTTGGCGTAATCCTTGGTCATTATTTGGCTCTTTATTGGTAAGTACTTTAATTGTCAGTACTTTGATGTTTCTATTTTATCGCAAGTCTAATCTTCGATTGTGATGATTTAAAAATTAGCACACATGGAAATAGTAAGTTCTTAAACCGAGGTGTAAGTTCAGTCCAAGCAGAACGATTATTAATGGAGGCTATTGTAAGGGCTATTCAGCGGTTAGCCAACTGGCAATATGAAATGTGTGAGCAGATGCTACTGCAACATTCGACCTGCTCACTATTTTAAAAAGGGTCTTGAGGATCAATATCGATTGACCAACGAACTTTTCGTGCACTGGGCAGTTGTTCAATGATAGAGATAACAGGTTTCAAAGCTCGTTGTATTAGGCCCCGCTGCTCTGCCTGACATAAAAGTTGCGCTCGCATTTTCCCGGCGCGCTTGGGCATCGGTGCTGGAAATGGCCCAAAGCAACCAAGGCCGGGAACTTGAGCCAATTGTTTGGCGACTTCATTTAAAAACTCTATCGGGTATTGCAGTGTACTGGACTCGGCGCGAAACAAGGCCATCGAAGTGTAAGGTGGTAATTGTCCTGCTTGCCGTTCTGCTAAAATTTGCTGACTGAGCGACTGATAATCTTGTGTAAACAGGCTCAATAACAAAGGGTGTTCAGGATGGTGT
>JAPHRL010000083.1 GCA_026195755.1 Kangiella sp.
ACTTCCATCGGCTAACTGTCCACCAATCCCGATCAGGAAAACAGCGCCGTATTCCTTACAAATTTTATGTTCGCGCTGTTTGGCGGTGAGCTCAGGATAGCGCTGGCGTAGGGTTTCACTATGAATGAATGTAATTTTCTCAGGCAAAATCGGCTCGCGTCCCATCTGTTGCGCGATAGCCAAATCGATTGAGCGCATGGCGGCATAAATCTGTTTAACGGTTTGTTGTAAATAGTTGATGGTTCTGTCTGACGCAGTAATCACTTTTTCCCAGTCCCATTGATCGACATACAAAGAATGGCGTTCACTTAATGATTCCTCGTCAGGGCGCAGGGCACGCATCTGAGCAACAATACCGTGGCCGGCCTGAAAACCACCTCGCGCTAATAACAGTCGTTTCCACTTAGCCAGTGACTGCACAACTTCCAGTTGTTTATTGAGTGTTTTGCTTGATACCGAGACAGGACGCTCGATGCCGTTTAAGTCGTCCTGCACGCCATCGCCCTTAATAGTCAGAATCGGTGCCTGAACCTCAATCAATGATAGAGCCTCGCAAAGAGTCTCAGTGAATCGGCTTTTAATGGCTTGAATAAGCTTTTGATCTTGAACAAAAGCCTGGTGTGGTAACTGTTGCATGGTGAACCCCTTTTCTTATGATTGGTTGTTATAAAGCCAACTAATTTGCTTGTTGAGCTATATTTATCTAATTTATAGGGCTAATATGCAATATCTGTCTAATAAAAGTCTGTTTTAGCAATATAATAAATAATTTATTGGGCTTTTGTTGAGTGATGTCGAAATAAGGGGCTGAAAAGTGCAAAAAAATTATCAAATCGACAATCTGGATAAATCGATACTGTCAGAGTTGCTACTCGAAGCGCGTACTCCTTATGCCAAAATTGCTGAGCAACTGGATGTTAGCGCAGGAACGATCCATGTTCGAATCGAGAAAATGCGCCAGGCGGGGATCATTAAAGGCACCAAAGTGCGGATTGAACCTAAAGCGTTAGGCTTTGATGTATGCTGTTTTGTCGGGATTTTCCTGAAAAGCGCGAAAGACTATCAGCCGGTAGCAGCATTGTTGGAGCAAATTCCAGAAGTGATTGAAGCTTATTACACCACGGGCCAATACAGTATTTTGACCAAAGTGATCACACCTAATATCGAGACTTTTCAGGACGTGTTGATTAATAAACTGCAGGCGATTGAACAAGTACGTTCGACGGAAACGATGATATCCCTACAGAATCCAATCCATAGGGATATTGATGGGCTTTTAAAATAAGCCGGCTTGAAAGTTTAGCGACAACTAGATGGAAGGTACTTGGCTTCGATATTGGTTTTGTTCTCACCAGCCGCACTCATACCTTCGGGCGGCTCATCGCCACCACAAACCCAGGAAATAGGGCTATCAGGACTGGCGGTAACATAAATCGGCCTAATGCTTAATATTTTGCCATCCAATGGGGCATTAACTTTATTACCCAGGGTTACATGAATCGCACCATCTTCAACTTGAATGCCTGTCACAAAATTACCCAGTAAATGCTCAGGCTTGGGCGCGCCTGCTTCTAGATTATCTTCAGGGAATTTAGTGTGGTATTGGTAGTATTCCTTAACTGTGCTTTGCACTTCGCTAGCCAGTGAGATGCTTTCAGCGATTTTGGCACGAACGATATAGTCCTGATAAGCCGGTAAGGAAATAGCGGCCAGAATACCAATAATGGCAACAACCACCATTAACTCAATTAAGGTAAATGCTTTGATTGGATGTTTCATAATTTAGAATCCTGTTCCAAGTTGGAAAATAGGTAAATAAATCGATAGGACGATTTGGAAAACAATAAAAATCAAGAAAAGATGCAGCAGGGTAGCGATTATGCCAGTCTTTTGGTGCACTGATTCGATGGCTTGAGTTTCCACCGAGTTTAATAAATTAGGGCTTTCCTGCTCGAAGGTTTGTAACCCAAACAGTGCAAGCAGTTGTTCTTTTTCTTGTGGGTTGAACAACTTGTCAAAAGTGAAACGCTCCGAGTTACTAAAGAAAGGCGAATTTAAGGCACTTAATCGCTTGGCTTTATTTTCAGGTAAACCTCGGTGGAAAGCTTTCAGGTTATGAACAAAGTGTATTCGACTGAGTTGAAGCATAATCCCTTTCATAATAGGGAGTCGGGTTAAAAATTTCCCTTGAGTGAAGGATTCAGCTGATTTAAAGCTGGCTACAGCAAACAACGCGATAATGAGCAGCGGAGGCAAATACAGTAGCAGTGACCACCAGGACTGCATGCGTAATACATCCATACGAGCAACAAAATCACTGGAATGTAGCTGCCCATCGAGCAACACAGAACTATAGGCCGGTAATAAGTAAAGGTTAAAAGCTGTCAGCACGATCAAAGCAATAACGCTCAACAAAGCGCAGTAACTTAGAATTCGCAATAAGCGACTTTTGATAATTTGTGCAATTTGCAGTTCGCTGTTATTGGCCTCAACGCAGTTTTGTAGCACATCTACCTCAGGCAGTCCCAGCTCTTTGCCACGTCTGAGTTGCTCAGTGATAGATGAAGCACTTTTGATGCTTAACTTTTCAAAGGCTCTTTCCAGACTTTGGGTGGCTTCGTAAATGGTATGCGCCTGCTGCCAGTTATCCAGTTGGCTTTTGGGAACCTCGTTGACCAAAATATTAAAAGCGGTACGAGGCTCTTCGCCTTTGGCCAACAAATGCACAAACTGGCGTAGATAGAAAAGTTGATTATCATTTTTCATAATAGTTTATCTTGCATATATAAGGCATGAGGTGAAAAGTTTCATTCTGTTCAATGTGACAGATCGGGCGAATCACTGAGTTATTGGTATCGTCCAGTGTAATGGTTAATTGGCCTTCAGGGTAGAGATAGTAAGGCTCCAAAATAAGAATCGTTTGACCATTCGAGCTGATCGACTCCTTAAACCGAGGAAGCTGCTCGGGGCTGACAAGGGTGTCGCTGGTGTACTCAGTCTCCTCAAAGCGCCCATGCCAAGCGTAATATTCCTGCTGACGCTCTCTGGGCTCCAGTAAGTGGTACGAGAGGCTTTCTACAAATGCCACTTTATAAAAGTAATCAGGTAAGGTTTTGACCGATACAAAAATTAACACACCAATAATGGCGAGTGAGGCGGTAATATCCAAAGACAGCCAAGAGAGGGTCTTAAAAAAACTCTTACCAAGCAAAGAAGGGTACTTGTTGCGCAAAGAATCCAAAGCTATTGTTCTAATCTCCATGTTTCGAATGATACTAATACAGTAGGTTGATAAGGTCAATTTACCTTGACCAAAACCTCTAAAATCCTTAAAATACGCGCCCTTAGTGGCATTCCACTAATTTTTTGACAATCTGGTTTACTCCTTGTTGCCTTTAACTTTTAGATAAATCAAAGAGTTACTGGTGGCTGGAAACCGAAAGGAGACTTTAATGAGACACTACGAAATCGTATTCCTAGTGCATCCTGACCAATCGGATCAGGTGCCTGGCATGATCGAACGTTACACAAAGATGATCACAGATGGCGCTGGCACAGTTCACCGCTTAGAAGACTGGGGTCGTCGTCAACTAGCCTACCCAATCAACAAACTTCATAAAGCGCACTACGTTTTAATGAACGTTGAAACTACTGGCGAAATTATCGAAGAGCTTGAAGATGCATTCCGCTTCAATGACGCAATCTTGCGTAATATGGTAATGCGTCGTAAAGAAGCTGTTACCGAAGCCTCTCCTATGGCCGCTGCAAAGAAAGATGAGAGCGATGAAAAGCCTCGCAGAGAAGCCAAAGAAGAGAAATCTGAATCAACTGAAGAAGCTTCGGCTGAGTAATAAGGAGACATATCATGGCACGTTTTAATCGTCGTCGTAAGTTCTGCCGTTTCTCGGCTGAAGGTGTTGTTGAGATCGATTACAAAGATACCGCAACATTGAAAAACTACATCACTGAAACAGGCAAAATTGTACCTAGCCGTATCACAGGCACAAGCGCAAAATACCAACGTCAATTGGCGTCTGCTGTTAAACGCGCTCGTTTCTTGGCTTTGTTGCCTTACACTGACAGCCACGAATAAGCGGCATTTTTAAGAGGAAATAACGATGAACGTCATTCTACTTGAAAAAATCCGCAATCTTGGTGACTTAGGTGATAGCGTAACTGTAGCCGCTGGCTATGGTCGTAACTTCCTGATTCCACAAGGTAAAGCGGTTCCTGCAACTAAGGATAATCTTAAACATTTCGAAGAGCGTCGTGCTGAACTACAAGCTGCCGCTGATGAGAAATTTGCTAAAGCACAAGCGCGTGCAGACCAACTTGCTGGCCTAACTGTGACTGTCACAGCAAACGCTGGTGACGAAGGTAAATTGTTCGGTTCTGTTGGCACAGCTGATATCGCCGATGCAGTTACAGCGCAAGGCGTTGAACTTCAGAAGAAAGAAGTTCGTATGCCAGAAGGCGCGATTCGTCAAACTGGCGAATTCACTTTTGAAGTGCACTTGCACCCAGAAGTTGAAGCTAACATCAAAGTTATCGTTGTTGGCGAAGCGCAAGCTTAAGTTTAAGCTTGTAAGTAATACAAGAAAGGCACCTTCGGGTGCCTTTTCTTTTTTCTGACGTTTGATCGTTGCCAATGCTTCGTTAAAATTCTTTTCGAAATGCTCATGGACACAAAAGTCCACTCCGCTTTCTCAAATCATTTTGCCTCGCCTTGGCTTAGCTCAAACGCCAGAAACACATGATACTTTGTTAAAACGCAAAGGATTGTTAAAACATTACTTCTTATCTTTTACTTCTTCGATATCACCATCAACAATCCGCCACAAGCCCAGTGAGGTAGCTATATAAAGTGGGTAGTCATAACTCAGACTGGTAAAGACATGAACCGGAGAAGGGATTTCATCAACAATATGAGTCATCATAAGCGCGTGTACATCTTCCCCCTGGGGTTGTAAATGAATACAACTTTTCGAGTAAGACTCTTGCTCTAAAACTGTCATGCCATCTCGTGATACTAAAATTCTTTGCGCTCCACCGATCGGAATAACGCCAGGCTCTGTCGGCGGTGTTAAAAAGAAAACATTCCAGCCAGCATCATCTTCTAGTACTACGCTGTTAAGGTTTTCTGAGCAAGCTTCGGTAATACTGTTTCCAGCGCTAGAAAGTGCTTCAAGCATAGTCTTTTCTTCTTCTGTAACCGTTCGCTTGGGATTGGCTTCAAAGCCAGAAATTTCAAAGCTGTCATTATAGAATACATCGGCGAATGACAGGATTTGTCCGTCTCTAGTGGAACGATAAAAACTGACCCGATGGTTTCCTTCAGGATCAAGATGAACAAGCCAGCCTTGTGGGTTTTCAATCTTACTTAGGTCGATTTCTTCACGCACCTTATCTGTTGCCGTCCAGGCAAGAGAGTCTTTTATCCAGATGAAATAACCAGCCTGTTCACTGAACTGGAGCTTTTGAATTTGTTCAGGTGTGTAGAACAGGGGCTTTGGTGATTCTTCAGAAGAAGTGACGGTATTAATATTGTCGCTATCTTGCTTTGAGTTTGTTTGGCAGCCACAAGTCACAAGTACAAGCACGGTAATTAAAAGTTTTTTCATTGTAAGATCCTTATTAAGATTTATTGTGTGGGTAGACAGCTAATCGCTTGGTATCTCCCAACAGATCTTCCCAGCTAGCTCTATCGTCACAAAAGATATGCGCAGTAGGATTGATGTTTGGCGATGAGTTCAAACTTCCCGCCGGAACAATGGCAATTTTGTCACCGATTTCGGTAGGTACTGGTGAGCCGCACTCTGAGCAAAAGCTTTTGGTAAAGCGTGTGTCTGGCAAATTATATCTTTTTACCAGTTGCTTACCTTGGAGCCAGTTTAAAGTAGCTTTAGTATTAAATAAGTTTGCCCCGTGAACAGTTCCAGTTGCTTTTCTGCATCTGGAGCAATGGCAAAGATAAAAGCTTTCAAAATTATCACTGATATCAAACTGAACTTCGCCGCAAAGACATGAACCGGTAATTTGCATAGTAACCTCTTAGACTAAGTGCCTGACTTCCTGACTTATAAAAATAATTTAGGTCATTTGACTATCGAAGTGATTCTTGGTCAATGGCCGTAGGCTGGGATGAACTGCGTGAATCCCAGCTTTTTAAATCAACTTTTGCACCCAGAGAACAGTAATTGCTGGGATTCGCTGCGCTTATCACCAGCCTACAAGGTGCTATGTGTGATTAAATTGTTTTCTGGTGAGTAATAATGGCACCATAAACAAAACCAATACTAATCCGTTTAGATAAAAATGCGCAAAAACATTATTAGCGATGGAAAAGACTGTGTCTATAACACTCCAAATTAGAACCGCGCTAATTAAGAACCACCAGTCTTTCATTGTCCTACTTTCAAATGCTTTCCCAATCGCGTAGAAAAATAACAAGCCCCAGCTGGCGACGGTTGGGCCAAAGACGCCAATCAAAAATCTTAGCGATTCAGGGTTGCTGTCAGGGAAGGCGCTTTTTAGGTGGGTAAAGTAGGGCGTAGCAAGCGATGTATAAACCATAACGGGTAACAGTAAGCCGCCAATGATATGAATAACAGCCAAGGTCTGCAGCCAGCGTCTTGCCAATAAAATACTCATCATAAAAATCGATCCATAATCTCTTTGCTAGGTAACATGCAGTAATCAAGCTTTCCAAAGAGTTTATAGCGGTTCTTTGCAATTTTGTCATAACACCAGTCGCGAAACTTTAAAGGAAAAATCCGCAAAACTCTAAGCCAGGGCCAAGGCTTTTTAAGTTGCTTGATAATCTCGAAAAAAGCTTCAGATCGGAAAAGAGCTTCATCATCCACAATCAGTACCATAGTTTCAAAATTATTAGTATCCAGCCCATGAGAAGACAGCAGTTCCTGTCCTTTCGGTGACTGAACCGAACAAAATTTAAAAACAGCATCAGGATCACGCTTGATTACAAAAGGTACCCACGCAGAGCAAAGCTTGCATTCACCGTCAAAGAGTATGATTGGGTTAGTTGGCATTGGTTAGCTTACTCTAACTTTTTTAATTCATTATCGGACAAATATCTTGTTAAGGTTTAACTAAAGCTGGACTGGACCATTGCCAAACAATTTTCTCTTCACTTTCTGCAATTATCCTTTTGTAATCTAACTCTAATAAATCCTTATTTTTTTCCATCTTTTCAATGTCCAATGGTGTTAAGTTAAATTCCCTAACATTGTCTACAAGATCAAATTGTTCAGGAGATTGCATTTCAATAGATACAGTATATTTCCCCGACTTCCATCCAAAAGCGTGTTTGTTGAAGCTATACATATCAGTCATTTCGGGTTCGCGTAAGAATGTTTCAGGATCATATTTTTCTTCAGTTTTAAGATAAGACATTTTTTTTGCGGCTTTCGTAATATATTCTCTCTGCTCGGTGAGATATGCTGGATCTTGAAACCTTACGAATCTTTCTTCAATATCTTTCTGATTGAGTTTGATTGCTAGCACTGTTTGTTCTTTTTCGAATGGCATGGCGCTTGCATCTGGTAGAGTCATTTTCCCCATATGTTGTGTCATACCTTGCCACTCAAAAACGCGTTCTTCACCACTTTCGTGGGATAGTCTTATTTTTAAATCGGAAATAACTATATCCTTATTTTCAACAGAAA
>JAPHRL010000145.1 GCA_026195755.1 Kangiella sp.
CATGCGCTCAAGGTGACCAACCGCATCGTCCAAATTATCCACTTCGGCAGTGATGAAATGATTCGCGCCATACAAAATAGTACCGGTCGAGAACAAACGAGGTGCTGTAATGACACCCGCTTTTTGCATTTCACTGGCCGAGAATACCGCTTCGGTATCCGCTGATGGGTTATGTGTTGTGGTGACACCGAAGGCTAATGATGCCAGCGCATTCCAGTTAGTCTGAGGCTGGATCTGGTCATTGGCGTAAGGGCCATGCCAGTGCACATCGACTAAACCAGGAATAATGGTTTTACCGGCAACATCAATGGTCTTAGCGCCCGATGGGATAGTAACCTCACCACGTTTTCCAACCGCTTTAATGCGATTATCTTCAACGATAACAACGCCATCTTCGATGACCTGTTCGCCTTCCATCGTGATCACTTTCGCACCAACCAGAGCAATCGAAGTATCAGGCTTATCGGCGTCAACCGTGAAGTTAATGCGGGTAGCTTTTGCCTCAGGAGCTTCTGCATCTTCGTCAGTCTTTGCGTTCAAGAACTCGAAACGCTCATTTAGCGCTTGTTGATACAAGTCCGGGCCCAGTGACCAGGCAAGCGATTTGCTGTCTTCCGACCATGCAAGGTTGCTACCGGCAAATTTCGAGAACTTACGTACTGGCAGGTTATTAGCGCCTGGGCCAGTGCTAATCGCTTTACCACTTTGTACGAATGGGGTGACATAAACCTGATAACGTTGGGTGAAGGCTAGCCACTGTTGATCAGGAGAGACTGCAAAGTCACTGATCCAGTTGCCTTCATAGTGCTCCTGCATTTCGTTTCCGCTTAAGTCAGTGCTCACCAACTTAGTGCTGTAAGTTTCACCGCTTGGAGTGGTTTGCGAGAAGAAAACTCGATCAGAGCTACCAGCGAAGAATGGATTGTTGCCACGCTTGGACAGGACATACTGCTTATCATCATCAAGGTTAATGGCGATGATGCCAGTGTCCTGCGAATACAATGGGCTGGTCAGGTAACCACCGGAAATAGCCTGTGCCACAACCGTCTCACCATCCGGGCTTAAGCTGGGATTGGTGTAATGACCAGGTTGCTCAGAAACAACTTTACCACTACCGCCGCGTGCAGAAACCACGCGAATAGTACCTAGCTTTTTATCATCCCAGGTGGTGTATACAATCTTACTGCCGTCGGCAGAAAAACGCGGATAAAACTCAAAATGTTCATCCTGACGGGTTAAACGCTTTGGCTTACCATTCGGCAGACTCATGGTGTAGATTTTGCCGAGTGCCTGGAAAATGGCCTGATCACCATCTGGAGACACCTGCAACCAACGCAGCATTTTCGCGTTGAATTTGGCTTTATAGGCAGCATTCTTCTGAGTCATGGCCTGACGCATTTCGCGACGGTCATTGACCTCAAAAGGAATATTGCTTACTTCTTTTGAAGCAACGTCTATTTTGTGCAATTTTCCCTGCGCCCAGAACACGATTTCGTCACTGTCTGGCGTCCAGGCAAAGTTCGGATAAACGCCATGAATCGCCCAGGTTTCCTGCATATCGCGCTCAAGACCTTCGAAAATCGGGAATTCAGCACCGGTTTCACGATCTTTCAGGAAAAGCGCGCTTTGCGCACGAATACGACGCACGAAAGCGATGAACTTGCCGTCTGGCGAAGGCGTCGGACGTACTGCGCCACCGGGGCCGTCGATCCAGGTTTCGATATCACCTGTTTCGCGGTTAATAGCAAAGACTTCATAAATCTGGTCATTGGAGTCCTTGCTGTACTCGAAATAACCGCCCGGCGTTGAATCGCGCGAGAACAGAACGTATTTGCCGTCTGGCGTAAAGGCTGGCTCGCCCAGATCTTTCTGCTCATTCGGACGCTTGTTTAACTGAACGCCGCTACCGCCTGACTTATGGTAAAGCCAGATTTCGCCCGCGCCCAAAGAACGGGTGCCGGTAAAGTGCTTACGCGCCGCGATATAGTTACCGTCAGGGCTCCACACAGGATTGTTCAATAAACGGAAATTCTCTTTAGTAACCTGATATTGGTCGGAACCATCGGTATCCATGACCCAGATATTGTCACCGCCACCCTGATCGGTGGTAAACGCCAACTGCTTACCGCTTGGCGAGAAACGCGGCTGCATATCCCACGCCATACTGTTAGTAATGTTCGTCGCCTTACCGCCAGACATCGGCATGGTGTAGATATCGCCCAACAAATCAAAAGCAATTGTTTCGCCATCAGGGCTCACATCAAGATTCATCCAGGTGCCTTCATTGACCTGAATATTCGCAAAAATAGGAGTGCCGGGAGGATTGTTCACATCCCACTTAGCCTTGTCCTCGTCTGCCGCCGTAGCTGAATTCGCCACAGTACCCAAAGACAGCACCAACAGGCTGGATAAGATAGATAATTTCTTCATTGCCAGACTCTTTCGTTAGTTAATGAAAATGACTCAACCTAGCAATATAGAGCGGCAAAAGCCAATAGGCAAAAGATCAGCCAAGTAAATTGTAAGAAAAGGTTAAATGGTTGGTTTTATAGGATGGGTTAGCATTTATGCGTAACCCATCCTATTCGGTAAGACCTAAGGCACAACTCCCCGAGGATGTCATTCTGAACTCGAATCAACAAGGCACCACTCGCCGAGGATTGTCATCCTGAACTAGATTCAGGCGACCGAGGGGAATCCCTTTAGGGAATCTGCTTTTATAAGTGGATTGTTAATTGAATAAATTCTATTGATCTCATCCTTGTCCAGTAACGTAGGGTGCGTCGTGACGCACCATTGAACAAGCCTTGGACTTAAGCGGTGCGTCACGACGCACCCTACGGTTCACAAAACTCTAATAAGGTCTGAAAATAATTCAATCCGCTGCTGCAAAATGCACAATCTGATCATTGTACGCCTTCTTAAAGGCTGGCCGTGCCGTAGCGCGCGCCACATAATCGCGACAGGCCGGAAACTCTGCCAAGCCATCAAAGCGATCCACCAGACGCAACACATCCGCCATTAAAATATCTGCAACAGAAAAAGAATCAACCAGCCATTCTCTCTCTGTCAAAACCGTCTCCATATGCTTTAAGCGAGCATTAAGGAAATTGTCTATATGCTTACGCCCCGGAGTGTCGGTGGTGTCATCGGAAAACTTGTATAAGGACCAAGGCAAACTCGCCATCTCAACTGAATTAAGCGCGGCAAAAATCCACTGAATAACCTCACTGCGACTTGAAGAATCGGAAGGCATTAACTTTTCGCTGCGCTCCGCCAGATGCAGCAATATGGCACCACTTTCGAATATTCTCATATCACCATCAGTCAACCATGGAACCTGCCCAAAAGGTTGGCTCGAAAAATGCCCTTCATCCCTATCCTGAAAAGGCACACTGTTAACTGTATAAGGCAACCCCGCTTCCTCCAGCGCCCAACGCACGCGAAGATCACGCACATAACCTCTTGGTAAGTCGGGAACCCAATCGAAAGTGGTTAGAGCAAGATTAGTCATGAATGATTTCCTTTCATTGTCAGATATGGTGGGACAATAGCAACTGTTAAAGGTTGTTGAATGGAATAAGGTATATCTTAGTCATTCTTAACTGAGAATCTATCCCCAATTTAAGAAACAAGACGTTGAGCAGGTCATAATTCTCTTGAGTGTTGTCGTCCTGACGAAAGTCAGGATCTGCTCTTGTAGAAAGGGTTTACTCGGGGGCATACACTAAACTTTGCAAAGACAAAAAAAATAGGCAATTCAGTGAGAGTCTATTAACTTCTTCTTTCTACCTTCCAAATCCTCGTAGCTTAAGACAATAAAATTAACGCTTATACTGTCAGGAGCGATAACCTTCAATTGTTCGATCTCAAATAAATGGTGTATAAAAGCCCATTCCGGGCTGATGAGATTTAGGGTATCTTTTGAGTCATTAACCTGAAACTGCATCTGTTCCGTTTTAATGCTGGTTGGGATAGTTTGCTTGCCATGGTATCCCACACTGCTGTATCTGGCTTCAATGATCAATTGAATCGTATTATCTGTTTGGGATGTGAAAACTTCTCTATTAGGACAATAACATTCAATGTTGATATTATTTTTACCATTGAGTTGTATCGACTGCTGGTGAGTACCTCTGATATCAAAGTTATCTGCAGAAACAGCACTAATGTTGACTAATAAAATAAAACCAATCAGACAATTCATAAATGTCCTCAAAATTTAGTTAAAACACTGAGCCAATAACTAACCTGGCTGATTTAAATAAAGAATAACGTAAATAGTTACCGATAGAAAAACATAGGCGCGATAAACAATACGTTCTATTCAGCATCTTTACGCGCATTAAAGTTAATAGGTTGATTGAACCTGTGGTGCAAATAACCTGAGGATACTGTATAAAATAAAGTGAATTCTAACGAAATCGCTACTAAGCCCCACTAATACGTCACTATTCGAAAGCTTTCTACCCATATCAACTCGCAGGCTCCATTCCCGGTATCGTTGCGAGTGAGTGAAGTAGTCCATCGCCAGCCGTCTTCATCAGAAACAGCGTTCACCAAACTGCCGGAGAATTCGACAATATCGCCCTTGCGAACATCATCAATAGCATTGGCCACATAATCGTTAGCAGGAATCAGGTGCATATTGGCGCTTTGGGTTTCGATTTCGCGTCGGGGTATTGGAAATGAATCCACGCGCCAGCGATAAAATCGGCCTGACTGTGAAATCTGGATTTGCTCAATAATACTTTCATCAGACATCTTGCCCCAGCCTAATGCCAAATCCATTGGAGACAAGTCCGCTTCGCGGCCAAGATAATACCCTTCCTTAGACAGTACTTTAGCTTTAATACGAAAGTCAGCAACCTTGGTAACCGTGAATTGATCAAGCTTAAAGCTAACGGGCGGATCCAATGCTTCCTGTTGTGGCTCATCAGGTGCCATGATACCGGGGCCGTATGAGACCTCGCCCGAATAATTAAGCAACTTCCAGCCAATGACTACAGCTAATAATACAAGAATCAGTTTATACATGCTGAAGCCTTGTGCTGGAGTAAGTTGCGCAGGGTGATCCATAGGCTACTCTTGCTTGCCACACAGCAGCTTAAGAAGATAATGGCGACCAATGAAGAGTAAAACAAAGACGATAAGATAACCGACCAGAATACCAAACCAGTTGGAAAACATATTGGATTTACGTTCGTAATAGCTCTTCAGGTTATATTCTTGCGGACTAACATAGATAATCTTTAACTCTGTTGCGTCCTGATAATTTTCTTCAAAAATATCTTCGGGTATCTCAAGGTTGAGCTGTTGCGTAGAGCCATCGACCATTAACGCTAAATCGACAGAGTAATCAGTATAGTTTCCATCTTCGAGAATTTGAATCGAATCGACAACCTCAGCAACAACTTCGTCATTGTTAGCCAGGATAGAGCGAGCTTGATGCGAATTGGTGTAATAGTTAAAGACCGAAACAGAAACAAAACCAATAAAAATTAACCACATCAGAAGCGTAGCAACTTTCCATTGTTTTGGATGATTCTTCTTACAGAGCTCTTCGAAAGAGGGTTTATCCAGATCTAAATCTTCTACATCTTTTAATTCTTCGCTTAATCTTTTGCTCATTGTATCCTCTGCTAAATTTTATTGAATAATGCCCGCATAATGTATCAGAATAAAGGGTTGAAGTTAGATTTTTACTTCGACATCCTGGGTATATAAACACGGCCTAACGACAAAGCTGCCGTCTTCTTGCTTAATCGGATCGGGAGTATAGAATGCCTCAAACCGTGTTCCTTGCAAGAAATCTGAGGTTGCGGTGACTTGAAACAGTGCTTGCCCAGGAAATTTCTCCTCAGATACATAGTTCATGATCGGGATTGTATTGTCTCCTTTATAAAAGTGTACTCCACCCAAGCTCCATCCCTCGTAATTTAATGGTGCCAGGATCATTAAGTCGCCAGCTTCTGTACTTGTTGGTTTTTTATCAAATTTCCATTTAACCTCAATAGGAATTTCCATCTCACACGAATAGGCCAAATTGGAAAGTACTAACAGTAGAATTCCGATTAGTTTCAAAATCTTCTCCTAAATCCAATTATTGTTAATAGGCAGCTGCAGCAAACGCAAACGTAGCCTCGATTAACGAAGTGTAATCGAGGTTTTTCTTGCTGGCTTGAATACAGTAAGTGGATGGCCAAAACTTGTCTGCTAGTTGGCTTATTTATCAATTGATTTTTTCCTTGTTGCTAAAACAAATAGCCAAGAATTTATTATTACAATTAGAAAAAGAATAGCACTAACAGGAATAACAGCAATATGCTTTTCACCAATTACATATGCGTACGTCCCATACAAAAGAAACCATAATGTTCGTGAGCATCCAAGAAATAAAAAAATTCCAACAATATACTTAATTGCAGTATTTTCAACATATTTAAATGGAAACAATAATACAAGGCCAAATAGTAATGGTAATATTGATGCTGAAATCCTGCTCACTAACGATGGCATTTCATCTGAGTACGGCCTTATTCCTAAAATATCAAATGACATAGATATTATTAGAAATATTCCTAGTAATATTCCAGATGTTCTAATTATCTTTCCCAACGAATGGCTAATATTAATTCTCATGAGTAACTTAGGACACCTAACGCCTTAATTAAGCAGCGTAGCGGAGGCTGCGTCCGGTGGAGCCAGCTTGCTGGCAGAACGAACTTAAACAATTTGTTATGTGTTTTTATCAATCTTCTTCTTCGATTTTTTCTTTGGTTTAGGCTCAGGTAGTTCTTTTTCCGTGAGTCTGATTAGGCTGCTAATCCAATCTTTGTCTTCAAATTGCTCCTCAATAAGAAAAAACAGTTTAGCTCCCGGATAAGGAGGCGCTTCAACAACATTACCAATAAATAATTTCCCCGCTTTTGTCGGTTTTACAAATAACTGGTTATCGCATACAAGCGCAACTACCTTGCCTTCGCAATAAAGCGTAATTCCCCCAAACATTTTTCTGTACGTAATTTCACCGGCATTTGCCATTTGATCAACTAAGAATTCGACGAAGTCTAAATCAGATGCCATGTAATCCCCCTACTGGCTACTACACATAACGCCGTGTTTAACTGCGAGTAAAAAACGCAGCTTTTTGTAAGGCATTGCTACCGCAGATAGCAACTTGGTTCGAACATTTTGTTTGGTACATTTTAAACCTGTATAGAGTTAAGCCAAGAAATATATTCACTTACAACCTTTGCTTGAACGTCGCTCAGCGTCGGCTTTGAATCAACAGCAAATTCTGTAGCATTGGCAATATCAGCAACGGGATGAAGAACGTCTCCATTATAGTGTTTTAGTACATATATCATTGCAGGCGGCAAATAGAAGTCAGCATTATTTTTGCCACTATGATTAAGTACACCATGCGTTCCAAAAAGATGCATATCACTCTCAGGGATCTCTTGCCATTTCGTACATTCAGATATACCCGCTAAATCTGGATTACTTAC
>JAPHRL010000048.1 GCA_026195755.1 Kangiella sp.
CTAAGCCAGCAGCTAAAAAAGCTCCTGCTAAAGCAGCGGCCAAGAAAGCTCCAGCTAAGAAAGCCGCTAAAGCTGAAGGTGACGATTTGAGTCAACTTTCAGGCGTAGGTCCGGTTATCGTTGGTAAATTAAACGACGCTGGTATCACTACATTTAAGCAAATCGCCGAATGGACAGCAGAAGATGTTGCTAAATTCGACGAAGAATTAAACTTTAAAGGCCGCATCGAACGTGAAAACTGGATCGAGCAGGCTAAAGAATTATTGAAAGGAGAGTAAACGATGGCTCACAAGAAAGCTGGTGGTAGTACTCGTAACGGTCGCGATTCCGAAAGTAAACGTCTTGGTGTTAAGCGCTTTGGCGGCGAAGAAGTAACTGCGGGTAGCATTATTGTTCGTCAACGTGGTACTCGATTCCACGCCGGTAACGGTGTTGGTCTTGGTCGTGATCACACTTTGTTTGCAAAGGTTGACGGCAAAGTCAAATTCGAAGTTAAAGGTAAAAACAACCGTAAGTTTGTTTCTATCGACGCTTAATCGAATCAGATGAAGAAAAGCCTCAGCCTTCGCTGGGGCTTTTTTTTGTAAGCTACAATTTTAGGATTGTTGCTTTAACGGTATGATAGACGTTTGGTCTAACAGGGTAACAGTGGCAGAATAGCGCAATGAAATTTGTTGATGAAGTATCCATAAAGGTGAAAGCGGGCGATGGCGGTAACGGCATTGTGAGTTTTCGTCGTGAGAAGTACGTTGCACGTGGCGGCCCTGACGGCGGTGACGGTGGCAACGGCGGTAACGTCTATATTGTTGCTGACGCTGAGCTTAATACCTTAGTTGATTATCGCTTTGTACGTTTTTACCAGGCGACACGAGGTGAAAATGGTCAAGGCCGCAATAAAACCGGCAGTAAAGGCGAAGAGCTTTACTTAAAAGCGCCTGTGGGAACACAGATCACTGATAAAGAAACTGGTGAGGTTGTCGGTGATTTGGTTCGTGATGGGCAAGCTGTGTTGGTTGCAAAAGGTGGTTTCCATGGCCTTGGTAATACGCGTTTCAAAAGTTCGATTAACCGCGCTCCACGTAAAGCTACTCATGGCACTCCAGGTGAGTTCCGTGAACTGCGCCTTGAACTTAAAGTATTAGCCGATGTGGGGCTACTGGGTTTACCTAATGCCGGTAAATCAACCTTCATTCGAGCTGTCTCATCAGCTAAACCTAAAGTCGCTGACTATCCGTTCACAACCTTGGTGCCTAACCTGGGTGTGGTTCGAGTGGATACGGAGTCGAGCTTTGTGGTTGCCGATATTCCCGGTGTGATTGAAGGGGCTGCGGAAGGTGCTGGACTTGGTATTCGTTTCCTAAGGCATCTTGCCCGTACACGGATTTTATTGCATATCGTTGACCTATTACCTTTTGATGAGTCCGATCCGGTTAAGAATTTTAACGGGATTATGAATGAGTTGTATAAGTACAGCGAAAGTAAGGACATATCATTAAAAGACAAGCCTGTCTGGTTAGTGTTCAATAAGACTGATTTATTATCAGAAGATGAGGTTGAGGCAAAAATTGCCGATATGCTAGAGCGCTTGGAATGGGATGGGCCGGTTTACCGCATGTCGGCTATTCAGAAAGAAGGTACCCGAAAAATCTGCAATGACATTATGGATTACCTGATCGAACATCCTAAAATGCGTGAGTATGAAGCTGAAACTCAAGCACAGGAATTCAACTGGCCAAAGCCTGGAGCGGTTGATGAAGTACCTCAGGAAGTCTGGGATGACCTTGATGATGAGTGGGACGAAGAGGATGACGCAGAGAGTGATGCGGACCTGGATGAAGAGCTGTCTGATGAAGAACTGTCAGAGCAAGAAGAGCTTGAGGGTGAAGGTTCAGAAACGGATGAAGCTTCAGACGAAGCTGATGACTCAGTAGAACACGAAAAAGATAAGCCCTAGTGTTTCTTCAAACTTGGACATATTAAAAAGCGAGCCGTGTGCTCGCTTTTTTTAAAATGGAATTAACTGGTAATCGTCTTCCTGCAACAATACTGCCATGGTCATGGCTGATAATGCCAGCTTCACGTCAGGTGATAACTCAGTCTTTTTAACCTCATAAAACGTAGCTGACTGACCGCAAACGTAAAACTCAACACCATTTTCAGCTAATTGGTGAACCAGATCGGTATTAGGATTTTTATATCCATGCCGCTTGGCATAAGCTTCATCGGTTAAGATGTCCTTGACCGCAGCGCCATGCACTACCACCGCTAACTTCATGTTTTCAGGCTTGACGCCGTTTCTTGCATGCATGTTTAAGAATCGGGCAACAGACTCTATTTTTCGGTTGTATTGGTCGGGCTTGTCGTTGGTTGCGCTGATATCAAACAGGACTTTATAAACAAATCCTTCGGGTAAATGAATATCACTATCGACAATGGCTGAAGTTGGTCCATATCCGTCAATAATCGGGCCCATTTCGATATCGCTTTTAGCCACGGATATAGCTGTTGTTAATGCAAGAACACAGCCTATGACAATATGAAAGCTCTTTTTCATAAAAGCCCCTTTTAGATTTTTAGCCAAAACTTAATGTTAGAAACTTAATGTTAACATAACAATAGTAGACAAAAGAAAGCCACTCTTGCGACTGGGTACGATAGCTTTAGCTTTTGATAAGACTGCCATCTTTTTTAAGCATTTCTTGCAAACACTTACCAAGGCGAATATATTTAACCAATGTTAATATTTAACGATGGCAAGCCAAATGTCTGATTCGAAAAGTAATTATGCGGAAGTAGCTGAACAGTTGCACAGTGTCGCCGTTCATTTGCTCAGAAATGCGAAGAAGCATGATCAGGAAAGCGGTTTAACTCCTGAAAGGCTCTCATTGCTGTCAATTCTTGTCTACGTTGGACCACAGACCATAAATAGCCTGGCAGAGATGGAACAGGTATCAGCGCCGGCGATAACTCGAACTGTGAAAAGTCTGGAGAAGCAGGGCTATGTGATTAAGTCCCGCTCAAAGACGGATCAAAGAGTGGTCTATGTCGCACCAACGCGTAAAAGCCAGCAGTTA
>JAPHRL010000091.1 GCA_026195755.1 Kangiella sp.
ATTTTTTCCAATAGCAGCGGCGTGATGTCTTTGTGCCCCAGTTTCGATAAAGCGCGAATAATAAAAGCCTGTGTCGCACTATCCAGTGACTCACTCTTATCGCGCACTATGCTGATTACATCCGGAACATGGGGATCTCTAAGCAATGGCACTCTCGCCAACAAAAAGCTGGCCTTTAACGCCGTATCTTGGTCGCGCAATCGGTCTATGACTCGCGCTACTTCAATTTCAGTATCACCAGTTAGTAAATGACGATGGAACACTGACATGATAGCCAAGCCTTGCATGGCGGCATTGGCAACTTGAGCATCTTCAGTCTGCTCAATCAGGCGTGCCAAGGTGGATACTGAATCTTCACCACCTAAATTACCAATCGCCAGCACCATGGCGGCACGAACTTTACCGTTCTTTTCCTGTTGCAGTCGCTCGATTAAGCTGGCGGTTGCGGGCTTGTGCAGACTGATGCCTAAAGCAAAAGCCGCTGTTTCACGCACCTCGGCCTTAGAGTGCTCAAGCAATGGCAGAATCAAGTCGCTGGCCTGTTCATCACCGATCCGCCCCAAGCTGATTAACGCCAGTTCCACAGTCTCAAGATTGTCGCACGCCAGTGCTTTGCTAAAGGCTGGCTGATTAATTTGGCGCATATCGGCCAGCCGATACAGTACCGCTGATTCAACGCAGGGTGGCGCTTTTGGAGTTAAGGCGGTACAACTGGCTAAAAAGACGGTGAAAAAGGCGAGCGATAGTGGTTTTGCAAGCTTGCTACGGTGGCTTAGTGCAGTGAGGCAATGTAAAATGCGCATAACTTTGATCAACCCTGTTCTAATTAATGGCTCAATATATTTATACAATGAATCGCGTGGGCAAAATTGTCCCACCGAATAAAACTATTCTAAAAGATATTTCCCTATCATTCTTCCCGGGCGCCAAGATTGGTGTTCTAGGTCTTAACGGCTCGGGTAAATCGACTTTATTACGAATCATGGCTGGTGTCGACACCGATATTGAAGGTGAAGCACGTCCACAATCCGGCATTAAAATCGGCTACCTGCCACAGGAACCACAACTTGACGACAGCAAGACGGTTCTGGAAATTGTTGAAGAGTCGGTAACTCATGTCAAAGATGCTTTAGCAGAGCTGGATCAGGTTTATGCGGCTTATGCCGACGCCGATGCTGACTTTGATGCCTTAGCAAAGCGCCAAGGTGAATTGGAAGCGATTATTCAGGCCGCAGATGGTCATAATCTTGATAACACGCTTGAGCGTGCAGCAGAAGCACTTCGCCTACCACCTTGGGAAGCTGAAGTGAAAAACCTATCTGGTGGTGAACGTCGTCGTGTCGCCATGTGTCGTTTGCTTCTTGAACATCCTGACATGTTATTGCTGGATGAGCCGACTAACCACCTGGATGCTGAGTCTGTAGCCTGGCTTGAACGCTTCCTGGTTGATTATAAAGGTACCGTGGTAGCCATTACCCACGATCGTTATTTCCTTGATAACGCCGCCGGTTGGATTCTTGAGCTGGATCGCGGTCATGGTATTCCATGGGAAGGCAATTACTCGTCATGGCTTGAACAAAAGTCTGCGCGACTAGAAATTGAAGAGAAACAGGAACAGTCTCGCCAGAAAACCATGAAAGAAGAGTTGGAGTGGGTTCGCTCGAATACTAAAGGACGTCAGGCGAAGTCAAAAGCACGTATGGCGCGCTTTGAAGAACTATCGAGCAAAGAATTCCAGCAGCGCAACGAAACCAAAGAATTGTATATCCCGCCTGGCCCACGCCTTGGTACGCAAGTAATTACCGCTAACGGTTTAACTAAAGCTTATGGCGACAAATTGCTTTATAACGATCTCAACTTCAACCTACCGCAAGGTGGCATTGTTGGTGTCATTGGTCCTAATGGCGCGGGTAAATCCACCATGTTCAAGTTGATTACGGGTGAAGAAACGCCAGACTCAGGCGAGCTAAAGGTGGGTGAAACCGTTGAATTGTCCTACGTTGACCAAAGCCGTGACTCGTTAGACGACAGCAAAACCGTATGGGAAGAAATTTCCGATGGCTTGGATTTGATTACCGTCGGTAACTACACTACGCCTTCGCGCGCTTATGTTGGTCGTTTTAATTTCAAAGGCACCGACCAGCAGAAACGCATCGGTCAGTTATCAGGTGGTGAGCGAAACCGTGTCCACCTCGCCAAGCTACTCAAAAGTGGCGGCAACGTATTGTTACTGGATGAGCCGACCAACGACCTCGACGTAGAAACCTTACGTGCACTGGAAGATGCCCTGCTAGCCTTCCCTGGCTGCGCGGTAGTTATCTCGCACGACCGCTGGTTCCTCGACCGTGTTGCCACCCATATCCTGGCTTTTGAAGGTGACAGTGAAACCGTCTGGTTCGAAGGTAACTATCAAGAATACGAAGCCGATCGTAAACGCCGCCTTGGGGCAGAAGCGGATCAGCCGCATCGTATTAAATACCGCAAGATCTCTAAATAGCGCTATGCTTATTAATTAAACAAAAACTTCCAACAAATAAAGCCGCTGCGGGTAAGTGCTCTTTCACCCCCCTTTTGATTGAGCTGAGTAATAGCCAAGACATAGCAATTCAAAACAGGAAGTTTTGAATAGTAAAATTCGGGCAAGTGACCGAAGGGAATCCCTTTAGGGAGATGGAACGTATTTTACGGTACCCAAGGGGGCAGACCCTGCGTTAAGTGGCTTGGCGGATACGAAGGGAGTTGAGCGCAGCGAGGCCTCAATCACGGGGTGGTCTTCTTTTATGAAGTACATCCTGTGCTTCACCCTTCGGGCTAGCTTCGCTATTCAAAATCGTTCCTGACGATTTTGTGGTTACTTAGGGCAAGACAAATTTGTCTGGAACAAATTTGAACAGCGGAGTGAAGCGACGCTGGCTTTAGCGGAATACAGGGATGTATTCCGTAAAAGTAACTCGCTGAGTAGCGAAACCACAAAATAAAGAACGATAAACGTCACTGGATACCGCGGTCTAGCCACGGTATGACAAATAATGAGTTATTGGTACTACCAATATCGGTTAAAACCAAACACTCCCCCTCAAAATTCCTTTAGACAAGCCAAAAGCCATCTGCTACCTTAGAATTATCAACACATTACCGAATCAGGAACACTGGGTGTCCGAACAGGAACGACGTAATTTCTCACGCATTGAATATAACGCCAAAGTGCTCATTGAACAGGGTGAACACAAATCGGTGGGCTCCGTGGTTGAGCTATCACTAAATGGTGTTCTTATTGATGCGAAATCAAAATTAGACCAGTCGCAACCTGTTGACGTACAAATCATCATTGATGAATTCTCACCTGCCATTCACCTAAAGGCTGAAATTGTCCATCACCAAGACCAGCAATACGGCTTAAGAACTTTAGAAATTGATATTGATAGTATGCTGCAGCTTAGAACCATCATCGGTATACATAACGATGATCCCGATGAGATTCATCGAGAGTCAGACGCACTTTGGAAAACTAAAGTAGAAGAAAAAAAATAGCTCGCGAAGAAAGTTACCCTTTAGATCGCAACCCACCCATCAAAGCGAGTCTTATAGCCTTGTGGTTTCACTAACTCTAGTTGCCAACAGGTTTCCCCTCTTGCCAAATACTTCACTTCAAAATGCGTTCTTTCAGAGCCTTTATTCACTTTAGTAATGATTGGCGACAACTGCCATAAGTCTTTGGCTTGTTGCTCGGCCTCTTCAATATAAGATTGAATATTGGTTGCCAAAATCAGCTTAGCATTCTCTTGAACCCGCGATAGTAAGAATTCAAAAAAAGGCATATTAAGCCAACGTTGACTCGCATTCTTCGGCTCTGGGTTAGGATAAAGAATAAAGACTCCTGCAAGACTTTTGGGCTCTAAGGCATGCACAGTCCAGGGAATCGCATCGGCATGCACAGGCAATAAATTATCAAGTGATAACTGTTTAGCCTTATCAGCAAAGTCATTAAATTTATTCCGCGTGCGCTCAATGGCTATTAACTGTTTATCAGGATTATCCTGAGCAAACATTAATGCATGTTTGCCCCGCCCTGCACCAATTTCTAAATATTGTGGTGACTTTACTCGTGGTTTCGTAAAACCACGGGGGGGATACAATTTTTCAGGTTTAAACTGGCGTAAATTGACATCGGTCATAATATATTAAGTTTCGCTGATATTAACTTTACATGGCATTAAGAAGGGGTAGTATAAAGTGTTATCAGAAACGGTAAAGGAAACGCCATGAAAAAAGTATTGATTATTCTACTCTTATTATTAGTGATTGCTGGCTTTGGTTATTACGGCTGGCAACAATATCAGGAAGCTCAGACTAAGTTGTGGCAAGAAAAAGCGCAATTGGCTGAAGAAACACTTAAGCCTATCAAGATACAATTTAAAGAGACGCTTATGAAAGGGATGCAACAAGGAGCTGTAACAGCTATTGATTACTGCAATCTGGAAGCACCCGAAATTACAGAGAAAGCGCCGGAAGGAATTGAAGTTGGGCGTACCAGTCATCGTGTACGTAACCCAGCAAATGAACCGACCGATTTACTGCAGGCCCCGCTTGACTATTATCTTGAAATGGAACGCCGAGGCGAAAAAGCCAGCGGACAAATTACGCAACTTCCTAGCGGTGAATGGTTATATGTGGAACCCATTTACACCCAGGCAATGTGTCTAGCCTGTCATGGTGAGACTATTTCTCCACAAGTAGAAGTGGCTATCAATAAAAAGTATCCCGATGATCAAGCCACCGGCTTTAAAGAAGGCGAGCTGCGCGGCATGTTCTGGCTTAAGCTAAAAGAAGATTTTGGCGAG
The DNA here is from genome assembly GCA_026195755.1 of Kangiella sp. Taxonomy (GTDB): domain Bacteria; phylum Pseudomonadota; class Gammaproteobacteria; order Enterobacterales; family Kangiellaceae; genus Kangiella. Next base: position 4,842 of record JAPHRL010000091.1, read on the forward strand.
TAATCAAGACAACCGTATAAAAAGGTGATTAAATAATCACCTTTTTATACGGTACACCACTCTAGTCTATTAATCTCGGTTCATTGTACTTACTAATCAGGCCATAAATAGAAATTATCGTCCAACAAACTTCCAGCGTAAATACAGGCCAGTTTTGATCGAACCAGAGCTGTGGCATTAAACTACTTGCCGCATAAGCGGTACAAAGAAAATACTTATTGATAGACATTTTATTAGCACTGAACAGTAGATATCCGGCACAAAATGCGAAAGCCGAACTCCAGCCCAATATGTCAAATTGAAGAGATTGCTTAATAAGCGACATGATGATTAAGGCCAACCAAATAGCTACCAGTATCACTTTAAATGCAAACATGGAAAAAGGTACTTTTGATAAATCAAAGCGCATCAAAAGAAGAATACTAATCACCGCCCAAAAAGCATTAATAACCACGGCCTGCCACGATTCCAATACCGTCGAGGTGATCACTAGTGACACTGCAGCGATCAGATTACCACTATAATAAATTATTTTTTTCCAATCTTTTACTATAGAAATATAGGCATGACCAAGCAAATAAAAAGCAATGCCTGCCCATCCAAGGAAGTCTAAAAAGGTCATAAGAATAAACTACATTAAATTGATGTGAAGGTTTC
>JAPHRL010000317.1 GCA_026195755.1 Kangiella sp.
AAATGACGTTATTAAATCTGTTAATGGAACGCAACTTAACGAACAAGGCTTGTTGGGAATAGCTAACGAGCTCACCAGTGCCGAATCGCTGGAGATAACAATTGAGAGAGATGGACAGCCCGTAACACTATTGCTGGGTTTGTCTGAGCTGCAATCGCAGCAAAAGCCAGATCCAAATGAGAGAAGAATCCAATGATACAGACACTCAAGAAAGTCCGAATGAAGCAGTTTGGTAACAGCGTGACCATGGCACTTTGTGCTGCAGGTTTGTTGCTATCTTCATTTAGTGCTAATGCCGAAAGATTAAATGTTCGAGATGCCGATATTCGTGAGGTAGTTGAAACGGTCGCCAAGATCACCGGTAAAACGATGATTGTTGACCCTCGAGTTAAAGGTCTAAAGGTGACGATTATTACTGCCGGCAGTGTTGATTACACTAAAGAACAGATCTATAACATTTTCGTGTCAGCATTGCAGGTTCATAAGTTTCAGGCCATTGAGTCCAACGGCGTGGTAAAAATCGTCCCGGATCAGCAGGCACGTTCGGAATATTCACCGGTCAATGTTGAGAATCTAGGCGACTATGGTGATCGTTATATTACTCAAGTTATACCAGTGCAGAATGTCGATGCACAACAAATCATGAATGTGTTGCGACCACTAGTGTCACCCACTTCTGGTCATTTATTTGCAGTACAAGGAACTAACACTTTAATTCTTCATGACTCGGCATCGAATGTTCGTCGTATTACTGAAATTATCGACCGCACCGACAAAGCGAATGATGAAGAAATTGAAGTGATTCCGCTTGAGCATGCATCAGCTAGTGAAATTGTACGAATTCTTGAAAGTTTAAATCGTAGTGGTCGACAGCAGCAGGGCAACGAAATACAGGAGCCGCGTTATGTCGCCGACGAAAGAACAAACAGTATTTTGTTGAGTGCAAATGATCGTCAACGTGTTCGTCTTAGAGCATTGATTGGAAGTTTGGATCGGCCATTGAACTCTATGGGTAATACCAAAACCGTATTTTTAAAATATGCAAAATCTGAGCAGGTGGCAGAGGTTTTATCCGGTATTGGGGAAATCAAACAGAAAGAAGAAGCTGCAGCTTCGGGCCGTGGTGGTGCAGGCACTGGTGGTGCCGTAGCAGCACAGCGTTCCTTATATAGTATTCAATCCCACGAAGAAACTAATGCATTAGTCTTGACCGCTCCACCAGATATTATGCGTGAGTTTGACTCAGTGATCCGTGCACTTGATATTCGTCGTAAGCAGGTACATGTTGAAGCGATTATCGTCGAGATTTCAGATAACAAAGCTAAAGAGCTGGGTATTCAATGGCTATTCTCTCCAGATGGCGGAAGCGCCCCTGGTGGTGTGGTGAACTTCACTAATACAGGAGCGGGTATTGGTAATGTAGCAGCCGGAGCTATTTCAGCTCGTGGTACAGAAGAAGAAGTTTTTACTCGAGATCCTGAAACTGGCGAGATTACCGGAACCGAAACTAGACGTGTCGGCGGTGATAACGGTGCTGCACTGGCTGAAGTTTTAGGCGGTATGCAAGGCCTTGGTTTAGGCGTTGCTCGCATTAGACCCGATGGCTTTAGCTGGGGGGCTTTCATTCGCGCGCTAGAAGGCGTTACTGACTCAAATACCTTGTCACGTCCAAGTGTTACGACATTGGATAATGTGGAAGCTATTTTTAAATCTGGTCAGGAAATCCCAATCATCACCGGATCAACCCTAGGTGATAATAACTCGAATCCTTTTCAGAATGTTGAGCGTAAGGATGTCGGAGTAATGTTGAAGCTGACTCCGCAAATTAATGAAGGCAATTATGTGCGCTTGGATATTGAGCAAGAAGTATCATCGATTGCTGGCTCGACCAATGTTGATGTTGTGACCAATAAACGTGAAGTGAAAACGTCGGTATTAGTACCTGATGGCGGTATGGTGGTTCTAGGTGGCTTGATTGACGATGATATTCAACAAAGCTCACAAAAAGTGCCTATTCTTGGTGATATTCCAGTGCTTGGTCATGCTTTTAAATCACAGCGTACACAGAAAATTAAACGTAACCTGATGATTTTTATTCATCCGACCGTTTTGAAAGATGATGCAGAATTGCGTGAATTAAGCAGTGCCAAATACAGCTATATTCGTGCCCAGCAAATTGAACAGGCTAATCGCGGTATCAGCTTGATGCCAGAAGAAGAGGCCGAAGTTCTTCCGACCTATGATGAAGCTCTTGTGCTACCTCCAACGTATGAACAATACATGAAAGACGGCAGTGAGCTGCAGGAAGACGAAGGCGAGGCTGACGAAAAATAATGGCTGAGCAAATGGCAACTGAACAGAGTACCGAAGATTTCGTTACCGAAGCTACCGCTAAGGATGCAGGCTTTCGTCCGTTACCTTTTAGTTTTGCTCGTCGTCATGGGGTCTTTTTGATTAGGACTGATGACGGTATGCAGTGCTTTATGCGAGAGGGTACAGCACCACAGGCCTTGCTCGAAGTTCGTCGCCACTATCCTCATCGATTCAAAATTGAGAAACTGAATGAGTCCGAATTTGAAAGTCGTTTGAGTGCTTTTTACCAATCAGGAACCGCCGATGCACGTCAGACCATGGAAGATTTAGGCGATGAGATGGACTTGTTCCGGTTAGCTGAAGAGCTGCCTGAAACCGAAGATCTGCTCGAAGCAGAAGACGATGCTCCAATCATTAAGTTAATCAATGCATTATTAACTGAGGCCATCAAAGAGAACGCTTCGGATATTCATATCGAAACTTTTGAGAAAACCTTATCGGTTCGCTTTCGAGTGGATGGGGTTTTACGCGAGGTGTTACAGCCGAATCGTAAACTAGCGCCATTGTTAGTATCTCGTATTAAGGTTATGGGCAAGTTGGATATTGCCGAGAAACGTATTCCTCAAGATGGGCGTATTGCTTTAAGAATTGCTAATCGTGCAGTAGACGTTCGTGTTTCAACCATGCCTTCAAGTTTTGGCGAACGAGTGGTACTGCGTTTATTAGACAAAGAAGCTGGACGGTTGGAATTTTCGCATTTAGGCATGGAGCCTAAAACCATGGAGTTTATGAGTGATTTATTGCATAAACCACATGGCATTATTCTGGTAACCGGCCCGACAGGCTCTGGTAAAACAACCACTTTGTATGCCGGTCTCTCTCTGCTGAATAATTCTACGCGTAATATTTTAACCGTTGAAGATCCCATTGAATATCTAATCGATGGTATCGGACAAACTCAGGTCAATCCTAAAGTGGATATGACTTTTGCCCGCGGCTTGCGTGCTATTCTGCGTCAAGATCCGGATGTGGTGATGGTTGGTGAGATACGAGATTTGGAAACAGCGCAAATTGCCGTACAGGCCAGTTTGACGGGACACTTGGTGTTATCAACATTACACACCAATACTGCTGTTGGTGCTGTGACTCGTATGCAAGATATGGGAGTTGAACCATTCTTGTTATCAACCAGTTTGCTGGGTGTTCTAGCGCAGCGTCTGGTCAGGGTATTGTGTCCCGAGTGTAAAAAGTCCGCAGAAGCTAATCAAAAAGAATGTGAGTTAATGGGCTTTGATGCTTCAAGTCCTCCAACTATCTATCATCCTGATGGATGTGAAGCCTGTAATTATCATGGCTACCGTGGTCGACAAGGTATTTATGAACTGGTCATCATTGATGAGCAAATGCGTACCATGATCCACAATAATAACAGTGAGCAGGATATGGAGCGCCATGCACGTAAGTTGACTCCAAGTATTCGAGCAGATGGTCGTAAACGAGTCTTAGAAGGACTGACTACCGTCGAAGAAGTGTTGCGTGTTACGCGGGAGGATTAATGGCCGCGTTTGAATATGTAGCTCTAGATGCTCGTGGTAAGCAAAAAAAGGGTGTTCTCGAAGCAGACACCCCCCGCCAAATTCGCCAGCAATTAAGAGAGAAAGATATGACACCACTGGAAGTGGTTCATATTGGCGATGCGCAAAAAGCGCGAGAAAAAAGTTCGGGTGGATTCTTTAAGCCTTCCATTAAAGTTGCTGATCTTGCCTTGGTGACTCGCCAGCTAGCAACCTTGGTCAAAGCGGCGCTGCCTATTGAGGAAGCGCTCAAAGCGGTAGGTGACCAAACCGATAAAGGCAAAGTCAAAAGTATTATTTTAGGTGTCAGGGCCAAAGTTTTAGAAGGTTACACGCTGGCAGATGGCATGGCGGAGTTCCCTAACGTTTTTAGCGAACTGTATCGTTCAATGGTAGCTGCGGGCGAGCGCGCAGGTCATCTGGATAAGGTTCTTAATCGTTTGGCAGATTATACTGAGCGACGCCAGAAAATTAACACCAAAGTATCTGCAGCCATGGTTTACCCTGCGGTTTTGATTATCGTTGCAGTGGGTGTTGTTTCCGGTTTGATGGTGTTTGCGGTGCCCAAAGTGGTTGAACAGTTTACGCATATGAGTCAAGAGTTACCGACTCTGACCAAAATTCTGATTGGCATCAGCGACTTTGTCATCAATTATGGGCTCTATGCATTGATATTATTGATACTGATGTTTATCGGAGCCCGATATTGGCTTCGAAATGAGGACAATAAGCGTAGATGGCATGCCAAGATTTTGAAAATGCCTGTTTTCGGTCGCCTATCAAGCAACCTGAATACGGCGCAGTTCTCTAGTACTTTAAGTATCTTGCATTCGAGTGGTGTGCCTTTGCTGGAAGCTATGAATATTGGTGGAAAAGTGTTGTCTAACTTAAAAATGCGACAGGCGGTGGCTGAGGCGGCGATTAAAGTTCGTGAAGGAAGCAGTTTAAAAGTGGCGTTACAGCAAGCGGGCCTTTTCCCACCAATGATGATTCACATGATAGGCAGCGGTGAGTCTAGTGGTGAACTGGAGCAGATGTTGCAGCAGGTCTCAGACAACCAGGAAAGTTTATTTGAAAATAGTATCGACGTTGCACTCAATATTATGGGGCCACTGATCATTTTGGCGTTAGGTGGCATGGTCATGTTTATTGTATTGGCAATGATGTTGCCAATTTTCGAACTGACAAATTCTATAACCGGTTAACAATTTTTTCGGAGTTAAAATGAAACGTATAGTACGTAAACAGAAAGGTTTTACCTTGACTGAAATTTTGATTGCGTTAGCAATCGTTGCCATTATGGGCACTGTAGTGACATTAAGCTTATTGGGTAATACTGATAAAGCTAATCTGCAAAAACTGAAAGCTGACTTAGGCACCATTGAGATGGCGCTCCAAAACTATAAGCTTGAGAACGGTTTTTATCCAACCACTGAGCAGGGCTTACGCGCATTAATCGAAAAGCCGACGACCAATCCAGTTCCACAAAACTATCCGCGCAATGGTTACCTGGGAAGTCGTGCAGTGCCGACTGATCCCTGGAAGCGTGAGTATGTTTATATGCAGCCAGGTCGCAACCACGATTATGATCTTTATACGCTAGGTTCAGATGGTCGCCCTGGTGGTGATGGTGAGAACATGGACATCAGTCCTTGGAATGTACATGAAGCTAACTTCAACCGCGACAATCAGTAAGCGGTCTATTCGCCATTCAACTATTCAAGCAGGGTTTACCCTGCTTGAAATTCTTATAGCGTTGGCAATTGCTGGAATTATGCTTTCAGTAGCGGTCATAGCGTTCTCCGATAATGACGCGGCAAAACTTAAAAATAAAGCTCATCAGTTATTTGGTCTGATGCAAATTGCCCAAGAGGAATCGATACTTCGGGGCGTTGAGATTGGCATACGAGTTAAGCAGGATGGTTATAGCTTTTTATTGTATGACGGAACCCGTTGGAATCCTTTGCAAGATCATAGTCTGTTGAAAGATGTCGAGCTTGAAGAGCCGATTGAGATGTATGTCAATGTAGAAGGGCAGGAAGCTCTGCTGGGAAGTCCAGCTGATGAACAGGTGGCTAAAGGTGACGCAGAAACCGAACAGGCTGAAGATGAGCAAGCCCAAACAATCGAGCCGCCACAAATATTTATTCTATCAAGCGGTGAAATGAACGAGTTTACCGTTACTATTGGCCTGGATCGGGATGATGCCAGGTTTTATCGAATTACTGGTAGTTTTTTAGGCGAACTAAAATTTGAACCCGCTATGGAAGGGCATTACCGGCATGACTGGGATCTTGAGCTGGATGAGCCCTTTTAGCGAGCACGTTAGAAGATAGATATCAATGAAATTAAATATGGGTAAAAAACAGAAGGGCTTAAGTCTGCTAGAGCTATTAATTGCTCTGGCCGTGTTTGCTATTTTTATTACCCCCATGTTGACAGGGTTGTATGCCGCTAGTGTCACTGCGATCGGCAACGCTAAAGAGCGAACTCTGGCCAGCTATATTGCACAAAACCATCTAGCCGAACTACAGCTCAAAGAGGAGTGGCCCGCGGTAGGACGTAAACAGGGTGAGGTTGAATATGCGGGGCAAGAATGGCGCTGGGAGCAACAAGTTGAAAATACCGCCGATGAAAATATGCGTAGAGTGACTGTAGTCATTTTGATGGGTGAGCAGGGCAGTTACGCGATGATAGGCTTTGTCGGGAAACAAGAGAAAGGCTGATGAAAGTGATGAACACAAAACAGTCTGCTTTTACCCTCACCGAAATTTTGGTGGCGCTGTTTGTTTTTAGCATTGTGGTGGCTGGCGCTCTGCAGGTTTTTACGTTTGTACAACAAGCGTCGGATTCGAATGATAAGCAGATTCAACGTTTGCGTGAAGTTCAAATGGCGATTCGTCAGCTGGAAGAAGATGTTCGTTATCTAGTTCCTCGTACCCGTAGGAACGAGTATGGAGATGTTTCACCACTGATTGTTGGCGAAAGCAATAGTGTCAATAGTTATCTGGAGTTTACGCGTGCGGGTTGGCGAAATCCTGCAAAATTAACTCGCAGTGAGTTGCAGCATCTGAAATATGAATTTGTTGATGATGAATTACTACGGCATCATTGGATTTATGTGGATCCGGCTCAGGAAGGGCAAGAACTTACTCGTACAATGTTAACCGGTGTTACGGATTTTAAGGTGGAGTTTTTAGAGCAGGATAATTGGAAGGAAGATTGGATTATTGACCGCGGCACTAAAGGTGCAATGCCAAGAGCCATAAGGATTACTATCGTTCTTGAAGATTATGGTGAGCTTTACCGTCTTTTCCCATTAGCTAGCTTCGAGGCTAATGAAAGGGATGATGATACAGAACCGCAGGGTGACCCTGAGCGTCGACCAAAAGATGGCGATGATATCGGAGGTAGGCGTTAATGCAGTTGAAAAAAAACTCTACTGATACGTCCTATAAAGTATTAAAAGCACAGCGGCAGGATGGGATCGCGCTAATTACGGTGCTGGTGATATTTACTGTGTTAAGCATTATGGCGATTCATATTTTATCGAATCAGCACATGAATAACCGTCGCACTGCAAATATTATTAACAGCTCCAAAGCCTACCAATATATGTACGGAGCTGAAGAGTTTGCTAAAAGTTTATTGCAAAATTATTTCGAAGAAAGTAAGCAAGAAAGAGTCCATCGTAATCAACCTTGGGCGCAGAGCCCAATGATGTTCCCCATTGAGCAAAACATGGGACAGCTGGAAGGTTCAGTTAAGGATATGCACAGTTGCTTTAATCTCAACAGTATTATTATGGAACCCGTAGCAGGAGTAGAAGACCCAGCTGGTGAGGATGGTCGAGGTGATAGTGGTGGAGGTCTGCAGTTAGTGGAGGAGTCAGCTAAAAGCGGCGCAAATGAAGAATTGCCTGGACAGAGGTTATTTACCAAGTTGATTGAACCTTTGATTGAACAAAGTGAGTCTTCGCCAAGCGCGCTAGCTGCTGCGGTACGAGACTGGATTGATGATGACTTGGAACCCAGTGGAATAGATGGTGCGGAAGATTATACTTATACTGGATATTCTAAGCCTTACCGAACAGGCAACACCTATTTAGCACATAATAGTGAACTGATGGTGATTAAGGGGTTTAATGCGAAGATTTACGACAGCATTAAAGAATATATTTGTGTGTTGCCAACTGATCAGGGAACTATTAATGTTAATACGGTAAAGCCTGAGCAGGCAGAACTTGTGTGGATATTATTAGAGGACGTTGATCTGGCAACGGTTAAACAAGCTTTAGAACAACTGCCGGAAGACGGTTACGATGAGGCTAGTTTTTTTGAGACTTTGGGTAGTGGGAAAGTATCTCAAGATGGACGAGGTAGATTAGTTTTTGATAGTCAGTATATGCAATTAACGGCTACAGCAATGGTGCAAACTGGCAGTGCTAAAGTGCAATCATTATTAAAGAAAACTAACACTAAATTTGAAGTGGTTGCACGCCACATTGGAGATTAGCAATGAAAGATCGATTATTTATTCGATTAAAAAGTGATGAAGAATCGTTGGAGTGGGGGCTCTTAACCTATGAAGAAGCCGTGCCTAAGCTTAAAGAGCGAGGGGAGTTATTACTGGATGATATGATTGCACTGGCCGACCAGGCTAGCCAGCAAGAAGTCATATTACTATTACCCGCCAGTCGAGTACGTTGTTTTAATGTTAAAGCGCCCACTAGAAACCGTAAGCAATTGGAAAAAGCCGTACCTTATACATTAGAGGAGCAGGTGCTTGATAATGTAGAGCAGCAACTGTTTGCCTTAGGCAGTGTCAACAGTGATGGCATGATTGCAGTTAATGTGGTTGATAAGGCTTACCTGTCAGGTGTTATTGACAAGCTCAAAGAAGCCTCAGTAGAGCCTGATTTTGTGGTTTCTGACGCAGCATGTTTACCGTTATTTGAAGATGCATGGTCATTGTTGGAACATGATGATGCTGTCTTAGTAAGGCAGTCCGCGAATGAGTATTGGTCCACAGAGGTGGACATGTTAGCAGACTTAATGACTTGGAATTTGCAAAGTCAGTTTGAAGAGAGCCAAACGGTATCTCAGGCAATTCGTATTTATAGCCCGAATGAACATACTGATTTACTGGCCGGCGTATCAGGTTTGGCTATACAGCAGGCGCCAGTAGAGGACAGCTTTGAATGGCTGTGCAGTCAATTCAGTTTCTCATCCATTAATTTGCTGCAACAAGAATTTTCATCACAAAAGAAAAACCAGGTTAACTTAGGGCAATGGAAGCTTCCTGCGATTGCCACCAGTTGCCTTATTGGAGTCGGACTCATTTATCTGGTCAGTCAAATAATTGTTTTAAGTACCCAGAGGGCGAACTTAGAACAACAGCTGATCGCCAGTGTTCAAGAAGTCTTTCCTAACGTGAATGATGTCAATACAGGATTAATGCAGGTTTCAAACCGCTTCTCCACATTGGGGGGCGATGCTGCCTCTACCAATAGTTTTATGTTGCTACTAGATAAGTCTTTGGCCGCAATTAATCCTCAATTAATCAAGGTGTCGCAACTTGAATATTTGTCGAGTCAGGCACAATTAAGCTTTGATGTTGAGGCGAGTGATTATGCGACCTTAACAGCAGCACAAAACAAGCTAGAATCTTCTGGGGTGCAGGTTGAGATGCGTAACGCATCAGAAAATGGTGGCGTCTGGTCTGCTAGAATTGCTGTGGGGGTGAAACAATGAGCGCACTAAAAACCTGGTATTCAGGACTTCAACAGCGAGAACAAACTATGGTTATTGCGCTTGGTTTGTCACTGGCAATTTTATTGCTATTTTTAATCATTGTGTTGCCAATGAGAAGTTACTTTACCAGTTTAAATGATGACTTGAGTTACTATGAAAACCAGCTTGCAACTGTACAAAAGCAAGTTGCTGCGATTAAAAGTGCAGGTCCTGCAAAAGTGAACAATGAAAATATTTCACTGAATCAGTTGGTTAATCAGACTGCGAAAAGTTTTGGCTTAAGTTTTTCAAGAATTGAAGAGCGTGAGCGAAACAAAGAGATTCAGCTAAGATTGGATAATGTAGAGTTTGATCAACTGCTCCGCTGGATTTCATTATTAGAGCAGGACCGAGGGTTAGTGGTTGATACATTAAGAGTTTCCAAAAAGGATGCAGTAGGTAAAGTGGATGCCTCGATAAAATTGATCAAAGCTTCATGAAAAAAGTCATACTAGGTACCACATTAGGATTATTGCTACTTATTGTCTTCCTGGTGATACTCGCTCCAGCAAGAGTTGTATTACCCTGGGTTACACAAAACCTGTCTCAAGTGGCAATTAATGGCCCATCGGGAACACTCTGGAATACTGAGCTACAGTCCATTACTGTTCAGGGCCAGGCAATAGAAGATATTTCAATCGAAACCAGTTTCTGGCACCTGCTGTTTGGAAATGTCAGTTCTGATATACGTATCAATGATCAAAACGTCAGGTTGGAAGGTAGTGTCGCACTTAACAGTGAGCAAGTTAGCATCGAAAATACCAGCTATCAGCTTGAGGCTTCAATGTTGCTGGATTGGATTAAGATGCCAATCACCGAACTGTCAGGCCGGTTTATTGGACAAATCAATACTGTGACATTGGCTGCCAATGAGCTTCATGCTTTAGACGTTAATGGTCGATGGCAAAGTGCTGTTGTTGGATATCCAAACTCTGTTCTGGAACTGGGTGATATTTATTACACTATTGAGCGAACTGATGATGGCCGTGCATTACTGACTATAACCGATAATCCTGGCATGCTGGATCTGAAGGGTACGCTTGAAGTCGGCTTTGATAAGCAATATCAGTTAAATGTCAGCACAAAAACTGATATTCCTTCCAACATTAAAGAGTGGTTAACCCAGTTGGGTCGTACAGAAAACAATAGGATATTTATCAAGTGGAATGGTCGCCTGCCTTAACAAAAGAGCAATGGGATGATCTGGATGCCATATTGCTAGACATGGATGGCACCCTCTTGGATTTGGCTTTTGATAATGACTTTTGGTTAAGGCAAGTACCTAAGCTTTATGCTGATAAACTTGAAATAGAGCTTGGTGCGGCGCAAAAAGAACTGTTTGATTTGTACCATGAGTATAAGGGCACTCTTGAGTGGTACTGTACTGATTTTTGGAGTCAGCAATTAGGGATAGATATCATTAAGCACAAATATAATTTCGCCCATAATATTGCCATTCGTCCTGGAACGGTTGAGTTCTTGAATAAAGCAAAAGCTTATAATAAGCGATTAGTTTTGGTCACCAATGCTCACCCTGATACTTTAGCTGTAAAAATGGATCGTGTTTTAATCGCAAAATACTTTGATGATATTTACTCTTCTCATCAATTTTCTCGGCCTAAGGAGTCCCCTGATTTTTGGACGCGTTTACAGCGAGAAATTAAAGTACCGCTAGATAAATGTCTATTTGTCGATGACTCTGAGGAGATTTTAACCGTAGCGCAACAATCCGGCGTTAAACTACTTTTATCGGTAAGTCAGCCAGACTTATCGTTACCGGTTAAAGATAGCCTCAAATTCCCGAATATTAATCAGCTCAACGAAATAATTGGATAAACTAAATATGCGTCAACCCCCTAAGATTAAACAGACCAAATTAATTGCTCAAACCAGAATCTTTGGCGTGGAAGAAATGGAGCTTGAGTTCTCCAATGGCGTGTACCGGATTTATGAGCGTCTCAAAGCAGGTAAGCATGGCGCGGTGATGATATTACCACTTCTTAATAGTGACACCATGTTGTTAATTAAAGAGTACGCCGCTGGAGTAGAGCGGTATGAACTAGCCTTTCCCAAGGGGCTTGTGGATGCTGGCGAAAGTAGTGTGCAAGCGGCTAATCGCGAACTACAGGAAGAGGTTGGCTATGCGGCAAACCAACTTAAAGTATTGCGGAAAGTAAGCTTGGCGCCTGGTTACTTAAGCCATCAAATGGATATTGTGGTAGCACAAGATTTATATCCCAGCAAACTGGAAGGAGATGAGCCTGAGCCAATTGAAGTGGTAGAGTGGAAAATCAGTGAAATGGATAGGCTGCTAGAGATTGAAGAGTTCAGTGAAGCGCGCAGTATTGCAGCGCTTTATTTATTGAAAGATTATTTAGCTAAAGCATAAAAAAGTCAGACAAAAAAACAGCGAGCAAAAGCTCGCTGTTTTGGTTTATGGGACAAGAAACTAGAGTATCAGATTATCTTTCTTCAGCTGGCATAGAGATAACAGTTTCGCCATCGTCTTGCTGCTCTAACGTACCATTAATTTCTAAATACTCATTGATCGGTTTGTTACCCGCCACAATTTGAATAGCAATGGGTTTCTCGTGAGAAATAGAAAGTTCCTTAGCAAATATTGTGATCAGGTGGATACCTTCAGTTTGTGGAATAACCGTAATAATCTGCTCTTCAGGTTGTTGAGCTTGTTTGTTAGCCTTGAAAGTCATTTGTGAATTTCCGGATAATAGTAAGTTATCCGTTGTTTGTAATCGCGCAATAACATCTTCTGAGTTGTCACTGGCCGATAGGTGAATCTGCACGGCTTCCCCGACTGCTACACGATGTTTGCTGACTTGATAAGTGATGGTGACTTTAGGACCAGGTTTACCTGGACTTTGATAAGTCTGCTTAGGTTTGCTGGTTTCAGTTTGGCTGGCGCAGGCAGATAGGGACAGAGCACTAAATGCCAAGCTACCAGCAATCGTTAATGTCATCATAAGTAGTTTCATAATGCGAGCCTTAAATAGTTGTTAATTACTAATAAGTTGAACGTCATAGCAAGTACCGACGACATTGGAGCCGCTTGAGTCATAGGCTAAAGTATCGGCAACATAAGTGCCTGACTGCAGATTGGTAGTTACATTGACGATACCTGTTCCAAAGTCTTGGTTATAGGCCACCAGGGATCCTTGCAAGTAGATATAGGCATCCAAATCATTAAGCCCGCTTGGTGTTAATCGCAGGGTATAGCTACCAGATGTTGAAATATTCAATCGTAAAAATCTGTGATTCCCCAGCTTGTTTCTGTCGCTACCATTAGTGGTGTTGGTACAGACCTCTGTCGCAGAGTTATCATGTACCAACGTGACGTAAACAGGAAGA
>JAPHRL010000242.1 GCA_026195755.1 Kangiella sp.
ATTAATGCAGCACATAGAGGACAGGCAGAAAGTCCAAGGTATCTGGTCAATGCTGAAGGAGGATGTCGCCTGTGTCTTTGAACGTGACCCTTCAGCCAAAACACGCTTTGAAGTAGTGACCACATACCCCGGCGTACACGCGTTGATGGCACACCGCGTGGCACATAAATTGTGGAACAGAAACTGGCATTATCTGGCACGATTTATTTCCTTTTGGACACGCATCTGGACCAGTATTGATATTCATCCGGGTGCAAAAATTGGTCGTCGTTTTTTTATAGATCATGGTATGGGGGTAGTGATTGGTGAAACCGCTGAGATTGGCGATGACTGCACTTTATATCATGGTGTAACATTGGGCGGCACTAGCTGGAAAGCGGGTAAGCGTCATCCAACTTTAGAAGATGGTGTCGTAATCGGCGCCGGCGCGAAAGTTCTGGGCCCTATTACCTTACATAAAAATGCTCGTGTTGGCTCAAATGCGGTGGTGATACGGGATGTTCCTGAAGATACTACGGTAATCGGTATTCCTGCACGCGAAAGCTCCCGCGCTAAGCATGATGGTGATGAAATTTTCGAAGCTTATGGAATTAGTGCCGATCAACAAGATCCTATAACCCAGGCCATTCGTACTATGTATTCTCATGCTAATGCTATGGAAGCGCAGCTTCATTCTATTTGCTGTGCTCTGAAGTCGAAAGGGTTTGACTTAACAGAATTCGATCTGCCGGACATGGATTGCGGTAAGATTCTTGATGGAAATGGTAAGCCACAAACCAATCAACAAGATACTCCCCAAGCAACGGACTCCAAGGATGATTGTAATGAGCAGTCTAATAAGCACAGAGACTCTCAAAATAGCGCTTTAGACGAAAAGTCCGATAAAAGCGAATAATCTATAAATATCCGAGTAATTTATTCAGTTATATCATTGGTCTAAATCATTAATTATTATAATGGATTTTGCTATTCACATTAGTTTCTTTTTAATCAATGGGTTGCGTTTATTCCAAGGTTTTTATTGCCATTCTCAAAGTTGACTAATTTACTCAGGTATGGGAACATTAGCGGGTAATTTACAGGAAGAGCTTATGAAACTAAGTACTAAAGGCCGATATGCTGTGACTGCCATGCTGGACTTGGCTTTACACAGTGGGAATGGCCCCATCACATTAGCAGAAGTCTCGAGCAGACAGGATATTTCTTTGTCTTATCTTGAGCAGTTATTTTCCAAGTTGAGAAAAGCCAGCTTGGTCGATAGTGTGCGTGGTCCAGGTGGTGGATATGAGCTCAAACGTCCATCGAGCCAGATTTCTATTGCAGAGGTTGTGCTTGCGGTCAATGAACCGATTAGTGCAACTAAGTGTAACGGAAAAGGTGGCTGCCAAGATGGTGACCTGTGTTTATCACATCAGCTATGGACTGAGCTAAGTGACCAGATTTATCAGTTCTTAAGTGGTATCACTTTAGAACAAGTGATTCAAAGACAGTTCGTGCAAAAAGTTGCAGAACGTCAAAACCATCGTTTTCGTGAAGAAGACGTTATTTTATTTAGTTAACGACTTATCAGCTATTAGTCATTAGTAGTTAATAAGCTAACAAACAGCGGAGAAAAGCATGAAATTACCCATCTATCTTGATTACGCAGCAACCACGCCGGTCGATCCGCGTGTTGCCGAGAAGATGGTTCAATACATGGGTGTTGACGGTATCTTTGGTAACCCGGCTTCTCGTTCTCACAAATTTGGTTGGGAAGCGGAAGAGGCGGTAGACATTGCACGCCAACAAGTAGCTGAATTAATTAACGCAGACCCACGTGAAATTGTCTGGACCTCAGGTGCCACTGAGTCTGACAACTTAGCGATAAAGGGTGCCGCACATTTTTATGGTAAAAAAGGCAAGCACATTATTACCGTAAAAACAGAACATAAAGCGGTTCTGGATACCACTCGCCAGCTTGAACGCGAAGGTTATGAAGTCACTTATATGGATGTACAGGAAGATGGCTTGCTTGACCTTAAAGCACTGGAAAATGCCATGCGTGACGACACTATTCTAGTGAGCGTTATGCATGTTAATAACGAAACGGGTGTGGTTCAGGATATTGATGCCATTGGCGAAATGTGCCGTGAGCGAAAAATCATTTTCCACGTCGATGCAGCACAAAGTGCTGGCAAGTTGCCAATCGATGTTGAGAAAACAAAAGTCGATTTGTTATCCATTTCAGGCCACAAAATGTATGGTCCGAAAGGTATTGGTGTACTGTACGTGCGTCGTAAGCCGCGCGTTCGCTTAGAAGCACAAATGCACGGTGGCGGTCATGAGCGCGGTATGCGTTCTGGTACCTTGCCAACACACCAAATTGTCGGTATGGGTGAAGCGGCTCGTATAGCAAAAGAAGATATGGCTAGCGATAACGAGCGCATTATTAGTTTGCGTGAGCGTTTATGGAATGGTGTTCAAGATATGGAAGAAGTGTATCTGAACGGTCATTCAGAGAAGCGTGTCGCGGGTATTATCAATATCAGCTTTAACTTTGTTGAAGGTGAATCGTTGATTATGGCACTTAAAGATTTAGCAGTTTCTTCGGGTTCGGCTTGTACATCAGCCAGTTTGGAGCCTTCATATGTATTGCGAGCGCTAGGTCGTGATGATGAATTGGCACACAGCTCAATTCGTTTCACTATCGGTCGTTTTACAACGCAAGAAGAAGTTGATCATGCCATTGAGAAAGTTCAAAACTCAATTGGCCGTTTACGTGAACTATCACCTCTTTGGGAAATGTACAAAGAGGGTGTGGACTTGTCTAAAGTTGAGTGGCAAGCCCACTAAACAATTGTAGGAGATACTACTATGGCTTATAGCGAAAAAGTAATTGATCATTATGAAAACCCACGCAACGTTGGTTCTTTTGAAAAGACCGACATCAGCATTGGTACAGGTATGGTCGGTGCACCGGCGTGTGGCGATGTAATGAAACTGCAAATTAAAGTCAATGAGCAGGGCATTATTGAAGATGCTAAATTTAAGACTTACGGTTGTGGTTCTGCGATTGCTTCGAGTTCTTTAATCACTGAGTGGGTTAAGGGTAAGACAGTCGATGAAGCACAGACCATTAAGAATACCCAGATTGCTGAAGAGTTAGCTTTACCACCAGTAAAAATTCACTGTTCAGTGTTAGCTGAAGATGCAATTAAAGCTGCAGTGAAAGATTACAAAGAAAAGCACGGCCAGTAATCGATTATTCGTCGCTCGTTATTCATCAAGTAATAAAACCAGGTAAGAAGGTTAGGATTTAATATGGCAATCACCTTATCAGATGCAGCAGCAGAGCGCGTTAAAAGTTTCTTAGCCAATCGTGGCAAAGGACTTGGCGTTCGTCTGGGTGTTAAAACCACAGGTTGCTCTGGCTTAGCTTATGTCTTGGAGTTCGTTGATGAACTGAATGAAGATGATGTTGTTTTCGAAGATAAAGGCGTTAAGGTGATTGTTGATCCCAAGAGTAGCCTTTATCTCGACGGCACTCGTCTAGAGTTTATAAAGGAAGGTCTGAATGAAGGCTTTGAGTTTGTGAACCCTAACGTTAAGGGCGAGTGTGGTTGTGGTGAGTCTTTCACAGTTTGATAGTCTGTGAAGCTTTCAAAAAGTAATAAGACTGTTTGTCGCGCAACTTGCTTTAAACTCTTCAATAAGAATTCCTTTTATGGCTAATTCACAGCAAAACTATTTTGAAATGTTCGGCCTTGAGCCGAACTTTTCTATCGATATTCCAAAACTTTCATCTAAGCTAAGAACACTCCTGAATAGTGTGCACCCCGATCGTTTTGCCAGCTCTGGCGCTCAGCAACAAATGCTTTCTATGCAAAAGACGACGCAACTGAACGATGCTTTTGCTGTATTAAAAAATCCTGTTAAACGCGCCCAGTATTTATTGCACCTTAAAACAGGAATTGATACTGCAAAAGATCATACGGTCAACGACCCTGAGTTTTTGATGCAGCAGTTAGAGTTAAGGGAAGAGCTAGAAGATATTGTTGCTGGTGGTAACATTTCACGATTAAATCAATTTGCTGATAAAATCAGTGAATTGGAAGAAAGTCAGGAAGAGCAGATGTCAGAACTATTTGCTCGCCAGCCTCTGAATACCGAAGAACTTGAAAAAGCGATTTATAAGCTCCAATTCTTGCATAAAACCTTGTCTGATATTGAGCAAGCAGAAGACAAGCTTTTAAGCTAAATACATTGAACCAGTAATTATATTTATGGCGTTATTACAAATTTCAGAACCCGGTAAAAGTACAGACCCGCACCAGCATAAGTTGGCGGCGGGAATTGATCTGGGAACGACCAATTCGCTGATTGCTACCGTTCGTAGCGGTAAAGCAAAAACGTTGCCTGATCTCGAAGGCGATCACATTATGCCATCCATTGTTCACTACGCAAAAGATGGAACAGTGTCAGTCGGTAAGTCGGCAAAACTATTCGTTTGTTCTGATGCTCTGAATACCATCAGTTCGGTTAAGCGATTAATGGGCCGTGGTCTTAAAGATGTTCAAAAGATTAAAGAGTTTAGCGCCAACAGATTAACAGCATCTGGTACAGGAATGCCTGCAGTTGAAACGGACTGCGGTATTAAAAATCCAGTTGAAGTGTCTAGCGAGATTTTAAAAGCACTGGTTAAACGAGCAGAAGAGTCATTAGAAGGCGAGCTTGGCGGTGTCGTGATAACGGTACCAGCCTACTTTGATGAAGCTCAACGCCAAGCCACTAAAGATGCTGCACAGATTGCTGGGGTTAAAGTCTTGCGCCTGATCAGTGAACCAACTGCTGCGGCCCTTGCTTACGGTTTAGATACTGGTAGTGAAGGTATTCATGCCATTTATGATTTAGGTGGTGGCACTTTTGATATTTCCATTTTACGTCTTGAAAAAGGTGTTTTCGAAGTAATGTCCACTGGCGGTGATAGTGCCTTAGGTGGCGATGATTTTGATCGAGCTATTGCTGGTTATCTTGTTGAGCAGGCGAGTATTGATAAGGATGATCGTAATGCTTATCAGATGGCGATGATCAAGGCGCGTGACGTTAAGGAAGCTTTGACCGACCATGACAGTGTTGAAATTAATTTCAAACACTGGAAAGGTTCAATGGATCGAAAGCTCATGGAATCATTGATTGCGCCTATTGTTGATAAGACTCTGGCTGCTTGTCGCCGCACATTAAAAGATGCGGGACTTAAAGCGTCAGAAGTGCAGGATATTGTGATGGTCGGTGGTTCAACTCGTGTTCCGCTTGTACGCCAAAAAGTTGAAGACTATTTTGGTAAGAAGCCTTTGACCGATATTGATCCCGACAAAGTCGTTGCTATTGGTGCTGCGATTCAAGCAGATGTTTTGATTGGCAACAAAAGCGATGATGACATGCTGTTATTGGACGTCATTCCTTTATCTCTGGGTGTCGAAACCATGGGTGGTCTTGCCGAAAAGATTATTCCACGAAATACGCCAATCCCAATTGCCCGCGCACAAGAGTTCACCACTTATAAAGATGGCCAAACCGCCATGGCAATCCATGTCGTGCAAGGAGAGCGTGAGCTGGTAGAAGATTGCCGTTCGTTGGCCCGCTTCGAGTTGCGTGGTATTCCGCCAATGGTTGCCGGTGCCGCACGGATTAAAGTTGCCTACCAGGTCGATGCCGATGGCTTGCTCAAAGTGACTGCTGAAGAGACTATTACTGGTGTAAAATCGGATATTACGGTTAAGCCTTCTTATGGCCTGAATGATGAACAAATTACGACGATGCTACAGTCTTCTGTCAGTCATGCTGAAGACGATATGAAGGCGCGCATGTTGCGTGAGCAACAGGTGGAAGCCAAGCGCGTTATTGAGGCTGTGCAGGCTGCTTTAGCTGAAAGTGGTGACAAGTTACTGTCCAAAGATGAGCGTCACGCCATTGAGCAAGCATTGAAACAACTTGCCTACATCAGCGACAATGGTGATATTGAAGCCATTGAAGAAGCTATTAAAGTTGTCGATAAGAGTACAGAAGAATTTGCCAGCCGCCGGATGGATGCGAGTATCGCAAAAGCCTTGGTCGGCCATGAAATTGATGAGATATAAGGGTTAAACATGCCTAAAGTGATTTTCTTACCACATGAAGAGTTATGCCCAGAAGGTGCTGTGTTTGAAGCAGAAGAGGGTGAAACTGTTCTGGATGTTGCCTTGCGCAACGATATTGAGATTGAACATGCCTGCGAAATGTCATGTGCCTGCACAACCTGCCATGTGATTGTGCGTGAAGGCTTCGACTCGTTGGAGGAGAGCGATGAGCTTGAAGAC
This sequence comes from Kangiella sp., assembly GCA_026195755.1. Classification (GTDB taxonomy): domain Bacteria; phylum Pseudomonadota; class Gammaproteobacteria; order Enterobacterales; family Kangiellaceae; genus Kangiella. Next base: position 6,336 of record JAPHRL010000242.1, read on the forward strand.
GATATGTTGGATAAGGCGTGGGGGCTTGAGCCAGAGTCACGTTTGAGCTGCCAGGCCGTGGTTGATGATGAAGATTTGACGGTGGAAATTCCAAAATACACCATTAACCAAGTATCTGAGCGTCATTAGAGGCTAGTTTTAAGAGGGCGGTTTTGAAGAGAGAATTTCTATGAAATGGATAGATAGTTTAGATATTGCCATTGAGCTGTATGAAAAGCATCCTGAGGTGGACCCGAAGACGGTTAATTTCGTGGACTTGCAAAAATTCGTTATAGGGCTGGAAGACTTTGATGATGACCCAAAGCGTTGCGGCGAGCGTATTCTGGAAGCGATTCAGATGGCCTGGATAGAAGAGGCTGAATAGGACGATTTTTGAGCCTATAAAAAGCCGAAAAGAGCCAACAAAAGGTTGTATTTTCTGCAAAAAACAGTATTATACGCGTCTCACCAAAAACGCACTTTGGTGACTCTCGTAAGAGAATTTGGGTTGCTAGCTCAGTTGGTAGAGCATCTGACTTTTAATCAGGTGGTCACAGGTTCGATCCCTGTGCAACCCACCAAATTCTTCGCCCTTTAAAGCAAAGGGAATGAAACCGCTAATGGAAACATTGGCGGTTTTTTTATGCCTGACTTCCAACCTATTTTTCGCCCCAGATTTCACCCGAGAATAATCGGCTGATAGAAATGTTCAATTAAGTGATATTTAATCGGAATTTAGGCTTGAGTTTTCAGCTCAAAACGGTATTATACGCGCCATCGAGTTAGGCCATGGCCTGACAAGAGATTTGGGTTGCTAGCTCAGTCGGTAGAGCATCTGACTTTTAATCAGGTGGTCACAGGTTCGATCCCTGTGCAACCCACCAAATCCCAAAAAACCGCTAATGGAAACATTAGCGGTTTTTTTGTGTCTGGGATTTATGTTTCTTTAGGCCTATAGGGTGGGGCGGTTAGATGTAGGTTGGCGATGAGCGAAGCGAATCCCAACAAAACCTGCCATATTCATAGATTGTTGGGATTCGCTTCGCTCATCACCAACCTACTACTATTAAGTGCATAGGGTGGGTTAGGCGCAGCCGTAACCCACCGATGAGTTGCTTGTTGTATTGATGGGTTACGCTTCGCGAAGTCTGTCCTCTTAGGTAAACCCATCCTGTTCAAGTATTCCTGTCGATACTATAGAACCGAGCTTCGACGATTAATCCCAGCACACCTAAGGTCATTAAAAATACAGCCAGAATTAAGAAGATATTGTTGGCAATGCTTCTTTCAGTGATTTCTTTCTTTAGATAATACTCCCTAGAACCTACTTCTAAATTAATATTAAATGTGGAGCCACGGTATGTTTTTGCGATTATAGTATCAGATGTATTATTGCGAGTTTGCTGCGGATACATATTAGGCATGTATGAGCCTACATATTTCATATGACAAAACTTTTCTTCATTAGATTTAATGCATGCATTAATTTCAGTCTTATAGTTAACTCCAGGTGAACTATATTCATACTGCTTATTGCTTGAAAGCAGCTCCAGGGAAGCGATAAAGAAAAACAGCACAGCTACTAGAATAAAGGTTGAGCACACAATAACAGCCGCTTTTCGTTTTCCCTTGGCGATTTCATGTTTGCTATTGCTGGTGTTGGCGATGATAGGGATGTGCATCAAGTTTTTTCGAATATAGTCTTTATCCAGATCCTTAAGTATCTCATCTGGTGTTACCTCATAGGCTGTGCAAAGCTTATCGAACATTTCTGTAGATGGAATGCTTTTATCATTTTCCAGCTTTGATAGGTAGGACTGTTCAATTCCAAGCTTTCTTGCAAATTCAGGCTGTGTCCAGCCGCTGGTTGAGCGTAAAGCTCGTAACTTTTCACCAAGTGTCATTGTCATTTCTCCGTATAGTTAATTGTTTTGGTCAAATAAAATAGACCTTATTATTGTTTTGAAAAGCCTTAGGAATAACCAGATGAATTGATTGGAATAACAAGGAATATACAGGAATCTTTTGGAATTTGAATGGGTTAGAGGCAACTTATTGCATTGACAATGAGTTTTGTTGGGTTATTACAAACATTAAAAAAAGCCGCGGGGCTCTTGGAAAGAGGACACCCGCGGCTTTGGCATAGGGCTAGTCGACCCTATTGCTCGAACGCTGTTTTAAATCACTGTCTTAGTAGTGCTTTGCCTGGCCTTGGCCAGTGACTACATATTTCTCTGTAGTGAGCTGTACCAGTCCCATTGGGCCGTAGGCGTGCAGTTTACTGGTTGAGATACCAATCTCTGCACCCAAGCCTAGTTCACCGCCATCTGAGAAGCGTGATGAAGCGTTGACCATTACAACTGATGAGTTGATGCGGCGGATGAATTCATTACCGCGGTCTATGTTTTCAGTGACAATCACTTCGGTGTGGCTTGAGCTGTGTTCAAGGATATGAGCAACGGCATCATCATAGGAATCTACCTGTTTAACGCTCATGGCAAGACTCAAGTATTCATTATGATAATCTTCTGCGCTGGCTTCGGTAGCATTATCCAGTTGTGCCGCTGAGTCTTTATCAGCTTTAAACTGAATGCCAAATTCGTTGCCTAGCTTTTTAACGCGCTTTAAGAATTCGTTAGCAATGTCTTTATGGATAACGAGGCTTTCCAGTGCATTACAAACGCCTGGACGCGATACTTTGCCGTCCTTCAATAGTTTTTCAGCTTTGTCCATATCTGCAAACTTATCGACATACAGATGACAAACACCTTTAAAGTGCTGAATCACTGGAATTTTGCTGTTATCGGTTACTGCACGAATCAAACGTTCGCCACCGCGTGGAATCACCAGATCAATAGTGTCACGGAATTGAAGTAGATGATTAACCGCTTCGTGGCTTTGCGATGGAACAATGCAGACCATTTCTTTGCTGTGACCACAATCGACAAGCGCATCATGCCAGCACTGAATCAGTGCCTGGTTAGAGTGCCATGCTTCTTTACCACCGCGTAGAATTACGACGTTACCTGACTTTAGCGTCAGGGCCGCAGCTTCTACCGCAACGTTTGGACGCGCTTCATAAATCATCAGGATGACGCCTAGAGGAATACGCATTTTGCCGACGCGAATGCCATTCGGGCGCAATGTACTTGGGCCCATTTCGCCGACTGGGTCGGCCAGGCTCATGACATTGTGCAGAGCATCCACCATGCCATCAACACGCGCTTCATCAAGAAGCAGGCGATCGACCATCGCATCGGACAGGTCGTTATCTTTGGCGTATTGAATGTCTTTTTTATTGGCTTCCAGAATCTGGTCCTGGTTGGCTTTTAGTTGTTTAGCCATCGCCGCTAAAACATCATTCTTTTGGCTGCTGGTTAAATTGCCCAGCGTTCGCGCTGCCTGTTTGGCACGCACGGTTAATTCATACAACTCTTGCTGTTCTTTACTTTCAAATGTGTTTTCTTTCATGGTCATAAATTCCTCCTAGGCTACCGATACTTCTTTACAAGTACGGTGGATCAAAGTCCCTGGGTTCTGGTTGCTGAACAACCTCATATAACTTTCGTTCTTACCATTACAAATAATGGTGTCGATACCGTTTTCTGATGCAAAGCGCGCAGCTTGCAGCTTGGTTTGCATACCGCCGGTACCGCGTGGGTTATGACTACCTTTGCCGACGGCTAAGGTTTCATCAGTAACGCCACTGAATTGAGTGACTAACTCGGCTTCAGGGTTTGTCTTGGGGTTGTCATCATAGACACCGTTAATATCGCTACAGATGATAAGCAGGTCTGCGTCAGTTAATGCAGCAACCTGTGCGACTAAGTTGTCGTTATCACCAATCGTCAGCTCCTCTGTGGCTACTGTGTCATTTTCATTCACGATAGGCATGGCGCCTAATTCAAACAAGGTCTGGAATGTGTTGCGGGCATTCTGC
>JAPHRL010000090.1 GCA_026195755.1 Kangiella sp.
GATAGTCGTCACCGGCTCAGCTGATTCCGACTCTTCCGCTTTAATTCTGGAACCTGTTACCACAATGGTTTCTGAGGAGGCAATGCTATCCGAGGCCACTTCGCTGACAAGAGGTGGCTCCAGTACAGGCTCTTGTGGTGCTGCTGGTGGTGCCAGCATTCGCTGCTTACTTTCACGCATTGCCTGGGCTTTGGCCTGCTCTTCCTTCTGACGCGCTTTTTCTAAATAGGCCATCTCGGCATCCATTTCTATTGCATAACGCTCTTCAAGCGGCTTTGAACTGACGACTTGCGCCCTATTATTCATATCTTCGCCGCTTAAATTGACCATCAGACGAGCGACGCCAAGCGTCACCAGTAATCCAGCGGCCAGCGAAACTGGCACGCGCAAACGATGCCACCAGCTTCCGCCAGCAGCCTTGGATTCTTTTTGCTTGAGATGCTGCTCGGCCATGGCCAGGATATTCTGATCCAGTTCTGAACTGGTTTCTTCCCCGCCCTGCCACTGCTGCAACTTGTCTAGGTCTTTATCTTTACTCATAACTCCACCTCAAGCGCTGCTTCACTGATGAACTGCTTGAGCTTCTGTACCGCATAACGTAAGCGGCTTTTCACCGCTTCGGCATTATCCTGTATGGTTTCTGCAATTTCCTGCACCGTCATGGCGCTCTCGATTTTCAACACCAGCACTTCTCGTTGCGCTGGCGGTAATTGGTTCAATGCGTGCAAAAAATGCTGTTTCGATTGAGCCTCATTGAGCTGCTGCTCAGGCTCGCTGGCGGAACTCGCCACTGGCTGCATATCCACATCATCATCCAAGGATAAAACCTCACCTCGGCCCTGTTTGCGATAATGATCAATCAATTTGTTGCGCGCCATGTGATAGAGCCAGGTAGTAAATTTGGCGCTGACCTGATAACCATCACTGGCTTTAATCACACTCTGCCAGGTCTCCTGAAACAGCTCTTCGGCAGTCGCGCGACTATCCACCTGGCGTAAAAAATAGCGCAACAAAGGATTTTTATGCCGTAAATAGAGCTGTTCGAAAGCACGCATATTGCCTTTGGCATAACCCACCATCAAAGCCTCATCGCTCAGCTCGGCTGATTGAGAGGCTTGGCGCTGTTGATTGCTGTCAAAGGTTTCGTTACTTCTGGTCACTCGTGATCTCTTGTGAAACACATCCCCAGCGCCATAATGGCTTGTTAGCTTCAGGCTTTCAAGCATATTGTTACCTGCTTAATGCTCGTGCTTGCCATAAACTATTGGCTACTGACTTGCTCATCAGTCCGGTCGCTCTGCTCATCTAAAAGCTGCGCCATCTTCATTAGCTGAATCATTTCACCGCGATAACCATCTTTGTCAGCACCTTTGCTATTCTGTGCTAACTCAATGGCCTGCTGCCAATCCCAACCATTTAAGTAGCGACCGCCACGCAACAGTTGTGCAAATCCAGCAACACTGGCTGCGAACTCGCTGTCACCAGCAACACTATTGCCATGCTTGAACTGGCTACGCTCTATGACATGACTGATTAGTCGACTTTTATCTTGGCCCGGCATTTTATAACGCAGCTTTACCAACGCCGCCTCGTCTGCCAACTTTTGCTTTTGAGCTTCCTTTTCAGCGTATCGCAGCTCATCCACACGACGTCCTTCCGAACCAACCAATACCACTTCATAGAGAGCTGTCACGGTATGACCGGCACCGATTTCACCGGCATCCACTTTGTCATTATTAAAATCTTCACGGTTCAGTGCGCGATTTTCATAACCCAGCAAACGGTATTCAGCAACCACCTGCGGATTAAACTCCACCTGAATTTTAACGTCCTTGGCGATGGTCATCAGAGTGCCAGCACGCTGCTCGACCAATAATTTACGAGCTTCCTGCAAGGTGTCGATATACCCATAGTTACCATTCCCCTTGTCGGCCAACTGTTCCATCAGGTGCTCATTGTAGTTACCACTGCCAAAGCCCAGCGTGGTAAATGAGATACCGCTTTCACGTTTACGCTCAACCAAATCGATTAATTGCTCACGATTGACGGTACCCACATTAAAGTCTCCATCAGTCGCCAGAATCACTCGATTGATGCCATCTTCGATATAAGCCTGTTCGGCCAATTTATAGGCCAGCTCAATGCCGGCACCACCGTTAGTCGAACCACCAGCGCTCAATCGATCCAAAGCCTGCTCAATCGCCATTCTGTCATTGCCCTTAGTCGGCTCAAGAACCACACCACTGGCTCCGGCGTAAACTACGATTGAAATCTTGTCCTGATCGCTACTTTCCTGTGCCAAGAGTTTTAGTGACTTTTTAACCAGACCCAACTTATCTTCGCTATTCATTGAGCCTGAGACATCGATCAGATACACCAGGTTGGATGGTGGTAACTCCTGCTGCTCGGGCTCAAAACCTTTAATACCAACCTGCATCAGATAGGCATTAGGATTCCAGGGTGCGTCAAACACCTGCGTATTGACCGCAAAGGGTTGTTCTGTAGTATCCGGCGTTTGATAGTCATAATTAAAATAATTCACAAACTCTTCCAGCCGCACCGCATCTTCCGGTGGCAAATAACCATCATTCAACATACGACGGACATTGGAATAAGAACCGGTATCCACATCGATGCTGAAGGTAGAAACGGGTTGTTCCTTAGCCAGAAAAATACCTGAATCATCAAAGTGCTGATATTGCTCGCGATTGACTTGCGGCTGCTGCCAAATACCTGGTGATTGTGGCGCAGGCATCGCCATATCATACATAGCCAAGTTACGCTCTTTGGCCTCTGACCTGATGCGCTGCCCAGTCACGACAATTCGTTCCTGCTCCTCTTGCTGTCGTTTCAGCTGCTCCGTTTTTGCAATTTCTGCCCTTTTATCGTGCTCAGCTCTTTGTTCACTGGTATCTGTGTTTTGGCAGCCGGATATTGCCATGGCGATCATGCTGGCCAAGATGCTGATTTTTAATGATGTTTTCACAGTGCTTGCTTTGTCAGTATTCATTTTCGTGCTCCATCCATTTGATTCATATTTGTGTTAACTCTTTAACTTAAGAACACTGCTATAAACGCCGACCAGTTGGAAAAGGGTTAACTTTTAAAAAAATATTGTTAGAGTATCCTCTTACCATCCGTAAACCTTTGTGTACCCATGGAAGCCGCTGAACTGCAACAACTGCTGTATAAAGAAATTCCGATCACTCAAGCGCTGCAAATTCAGGTCGATAACCTGACCAGCAATAGCATTCAGGTCTCGGCACCTTTTGAGGCCAATAAGAACATTCATAACACCGCCTTTGCCGGTAGCATCTACACCACAGCAACACTGGCCGGCTGGTCACTGGTAACACACCTGATTCAACAGCGACAACGTCATGGTTCGGTGGTATTGGCTAGCGCCACCATCCGCTATAGCAAACCAATCAATGGCGATATTGTTGCCAGCTGCAAAATTGCAGATCCCGATATTCTTGAACACTTTCTTAAGAGGTTTGATTCAAGAGGACGTGGCCGTCTGTCCCTGGAAATCGATGTGATAGAAGCCGGAGAAAGCAAAGCCACTATGCAAGCCGACTTTGCGGTGCTCCGACAAGACTGAATTTCATTTAAAGCTCCGCATTGTCATGTTGACGAGCAATCTCAACTGCAATGTCACAAAACTGTCATTTCTGACTCCCTGTTAGATCTTATAATCCTGCGGACTTGCATCTAACCGCTTAATTAAAACTATCAGGAGTGATCATGACATCACTTGCGCGAATCCTTGTTACTGCCTCATTACTTTGCACGCTATTGGTACAGCCCTTAATTGCTAAAACTGCAGACAATCAAAGCCGGACATTTACTGAAAGTGACATCAGCAAAGCGACCATTCTGTTTGCAATGAAGGGTTCAAACACCATTGGTGAATCACTCGCCCCGAGGTTGGCTGAGGAATTTTTAAGAGCAGAAGGCGCCACTCAAACGGGGATCGTCGAAACCCATGCGGTCGAAAAAACCGTACTGGGTCAATTTGCTGACGGCTCGATTCAAGGGATTGATATCAAAGCGCATGGATCTAGCACTGGTTTTAAAGCGTTGGCCGCCGAAGATACCGATATCGCGATGTCGTCACGTCGCATCAAAGAAAAAGAACGCACCCAAATGCGTCGCTTGTATGGTGATCTGAAGTCAGTTGGCAGTGAGCTAACTATTGCAGTAGATGGACTGGCAGTGATTGTTCACCCACAACTTGAAGTGAACACTCTGGACACAGAAACTCTGGCGCGCATTTTTGCGGGTGAGATTCGCAACTGGCAGGAGATTGGTGGCCCCAATCAAAAAATCAGCCTGTTTGCCCGCGACGATAACTCAGGAACCTTTGATACTTTTAAATCACTGGTACTCGGTCGTCATCAGGTAAAACTGTCAGAGTACGCCAAACGCTATGAATCTTCCGGTGAGCTTTCGAATATGGTCTATAACACCCCTGGTGCCATTGGCTTTATCGGTCTTTCCTACGTTAATGACAATAAACCATTAGCGCTATCCGAAACTGGGGTTGCTCTATCCTTCAAACCTAATCTGTTTACGGTTAGCACCGAAGACTATGTATTAAGTCGCCGACTGTATATGTATTACCCCAGCAATAATACTAATTCCCATGCGCGCCGTTTTATGCAGTTTGTTCAGCAGAATCAAGCGCAAACGGTCGTTGAAAAGACCGGTCTGATTTCTTTGAAGGTTAATGACGCCACTATTCGCTTTAATCGTAATTACCCTCCTCGCTATCTCAATATGATTACTGATTCGAAACGCCTCTCTATCACTTTCCATTTTGATGAGGGCACTGATGAACTGGATAACAAAGCCCGGCTGGACATTCAGCGCCTGATTAAATATGTTGAGCAGCACCAGCTCGAAGATCTGTTTTTGTTTGGATTTACCTATGAATCAGGTATCGAAGAAACAGACAAAGATGACTCCAAACGACTCGCACGAATCATTGCTCATGAGCTTGAAAAAGCAGGTGTAAAACCGTTTTATGTTCAAGGCTTTGGTAGCAAAGGGGCCATTGCTTCTAACAGCACCGAAAACGGTCGCAACAAGAACCGTCGTGTTGAAGTGTGGGTTGGTCGCTAACCCTTTGTTAATAGGTGTTTAGTCAAGGCGTGGCATAAAGCATCGAAGGCTTTGTGGTATTCCATTGGAGTTATGGATTCTGCCAACTGATATTTCGCAATAATCGCATCAGTTTTATTGTCGCCTAATTGGGCCAGCAAAGTTTGCAACCTCGAGCTGTCGACTTTGCTTTTGCCCATAAGATCTTCGAACAACATCAAGGCATCCAATAAGAACAAGACCGCTTGCTGACTAAATTGAAAGTGGCAGCTGTTTTGATTACTCATCAGCAAGCTTTTACAGATCAAATTCAGCAACCCGTTATTGGTTTGATATAAAACGTCGGATAATAAATTAAATTGGTGTGTATCAACCAGGTCAGTAAAAGTGCTGTATAAAGTGCCGCCTAAAATAATGGGTAATGAGGCCCCTTTAGCATTCTGATAGAGATCAAATTCAGGAATAGTTTCGCCACTCTGGCGGTATTGTTCTGAAAGCTTGTGTTTAATATCGAATTGAAGTTGTTGCCCAGTTATTTGATAACTGCGCGACTCGAAAATGTGTTTATAAGGAAAGGGATAAAGCTTTAAAAAGCCCTTGTCATCATTAACTGATAACAGCATTGCCAACATAAACTTTAAGTCATAAGCTCGGCTACTATTCTTAAATGCCAAAGCAATCAGATCTTTTTCTACTATCAGCTGCCCCAAAGGGGAGCTCAAACTCTGAGCTGGATAAGCCCCGAGTGGTGAAAAAATCCGATAGGTAAAGTGCTGTTCTGCTGACTGACTAACTTCAGCAACAGCTTTATCCTTATCACTGCGCATTCCCCCCTCCTGTTTTTTCTGGGGCTGTTTTTTTTCTCTAGCCAGGTACAGTTCCCCAAAACCATAACCTTATACAGCTTACCGCTTATTCTTCGTAATTGAAAATATCAGGTACCTGGTCTTTTCCGCTAATAGTTGCTTTCAAGTCTGTGATCAAGCCATTTTTCAAACCATAGCACCAACCGTGCACACTTAAATCCTGACCGCGATCCCATGCATCCTGCACCGTCGTTGTGCGACAAACATTGCTGACCTGCTCAATCACGTTCAACTCGCACATCAAATTTGACCGCTCTTGCTCATCCTTAATCGGCTTAAACTTGGTTTCATGCTTTAAATACACATCCTTAATATTACTCAACCAGTTGTCGATAAATCCGTGCTTTTTATTGGTCAACGCTGCATTCACACCACCACAGCCGTAATGACCGCAGACAATAATATGCTCAACTTTTAATACCTCAACCGCAAACTGCAACACCGACAAACAGTTAAAATCGCTATGCGACACCACATTCGCCACATTACGATGAACAAACACTTCTCCAGGCATTAACCCCGTGATCTGGTTGGCAGGCACACGACTATCGGAACAGCCAATCCACAAATACTTTGGCGACTGTTGCTCTGAGAGCGTCTTAAAAAAACCAGGACTTTCTTTCTCAATCTGTTCAGCCCACTCTTTGTTGTTCTTTAATAGCTCTTGAATGTCGCTCATTGTTGATAAACCTTGTTATCTGTCTGAATCTGTTAATGGCTGAATAATAGCACGATTAATCTTTTGAGATCTTCCGACCTCTAATTTGCTTTCTCAGAAGCTTGACTGCGTTGCAGTATAGTTACAAATAGCAAATTACCATTAGAATCCGTTGAACTTGTGGTATGTGTACCTCTAAACTCCCACCACGCCTGGTTTCGCATCTGCCCAGTAACCTCTGACCATATGTCTCTCTCAGAAGGATGCTCAGTACCTATGATCTCACACAGGCTACTCCGACAATCCACAGTATGGATAATGTATTGAGCACTATCTTTGTAGTTCATAAGGAAGTGATTAATTTGTTGCTCCTTCTCGGTTGCCCAACTGATGTCTTCCTTTTCGCCAACCAATTCATCGTGTAGTTCATACGTTGCCTTAGGCGTCGACTCAGGACGGCTTAATAATGTATGGTGTGATTCAGGGATGCCTTCAAACTTATTGTGGTTGCTTAATGTCTTATCAGTCTGGCTATAGTTATCTTTCATACCAGAGACGCTTTCTACACTTCCACCTAAAATACCATTGAGCCTTTTATTCTCTGTCCTGATTGCTAGCAACTCCTGGTTCTTTATCTCCATCTGTTGCTTTAATGAATCAAGCTCAATGGTCAAAGTCTCTATTTTCACTTGTTCTGGGCTTTCCCTTTTCTCAGTTTTTTTACTTTTATCACTGTGACTTACCTCGACTTCTGACTGCATCACTTCCTGATTAATCTCAAGACTCTGCTCAGCAACAAGATCGTTGTTGAGCACATATCGATCAAGAGCCCAATAACCGACAAACCCAATAATCACTCCAATGACAACTTTAATCATAGTACCCATCGTGCTTCCTCTATTGTTATGCAAGTCCAACATTACCGAAACAGTGCCCGATAAAAGACAAGACTAACTTTACTATAATCCTTATCTTTCGCCACCGGAAATATCCTCTAACGATGCACTCCTACTTAGCTCCATTATAGCGGGCAGACACATAGGTCTGCCCCTACCAAGATGGTAAGTGTAGACTGCTGAGCCTGCCCTTGGGGTACAACAACAACCTACGGTATCTATTAACTTAATAGGAATATAGGATGGGTTAGCCGTAGGCGTGACCCATCAATCCTCACCGTCATCCATACCGTGATGGGTTACACTAACGTTAACCCATCCTATAGTAAGTCTTCTGTTTGCCCATATAAAAAGCCCTACCAATGGCAGGGCTATTTGATTAAAGGCTGAATTTGCTTAACCCAAAGCTAGCTGATAGGATCTTCAGTTGCGAAGTGAAGGTATCAATAGCTTTGAGCGCTTAAGGGGACAGCCTTAGTAACCTCAAGCGATACTTCTGATAAAGCCGTTAATAGAACGGCTTTATCACTTCTTCTTTTTACCTCCTTTTGGGTTAACTGTTTCAACTATTGCAGTAGACTTTCGTCGTCTTGCCTCTCCAACTGGGATAAACTTACCTGTACGAGCATCTCTGCCTATTTTTCTAGCCATAATAAAGCTCCTTTGTAAAAGGTTATGTGGTCATCTTAGCTCCAGAGCCTACCTCTAAAACTAGCTCCACGATCAAATCCTATCTGGTCAGACCTCTTGAGTCAAGTATAAATGATACAATAAAAGGTTTGGCTTATTTTGTTTAAAATTGAGCGGGGGGGGGTTGGAACAAATTAATTAGAAGGCACTAACCAGCAGCAACCAACTCCCACTATTAAGAGAAGACTTCTCTCTAAAGAGTGCCAAGTGTGTCACTTTCCAACAACTCACTACATAAACATGACCATCATGGGTACGCTTGGTTAACCGATCTTATAACTGATTTTTCAGTAGACATAAAAAAGCCCCGCTTTCGCGAGGCCTTTAAGGGACGGGTTTAACGGAGGATTTTTGCTTCAGTTCGAGGCAGGTTAACTGTTTAAGAGCGGGAGTTGGCTGCTAGCCAATGACCAAACGTAAAAGTTAACCTAACAAAGAAATGCAGCAAAAAGACCCGTTAAATTACATCATGCCAGGCATACCGCCCATACCACCCATACCACCCATATCAGGAGCACTGTCTTCTTTAGGAAGATCAGTAATCATGGCTTCGGTGGTGATCATTAGGGCTGCGATTGAAGCGGCGTTTTGTAGGGCGCTACGAGTTACTTTGGCTGGATCCAGGATACCCATTTCTACGACGTCACCGAATTCACCGGTTGCTGCGTTGTAGCCATAGTTATCTTTGCCGGCTTTGACTTTGTCTACGACCACTGCTGGTTCGCCACCAGAGTTTGAGACGATTTGACGAAGTGGTGATTCCATAGCGCGTAGAGCAATTTTGATACCAACGTTTTGCTCTTCGTTTTCGCCACGTAGCTCACCTAATCTTGAAAGTACGCGTACTAATGCTGTACCGCCACCTGCGACGACGCCTTCTTCTACGGCGGCGCGAGTTGCGTGTAGTGCATCATCAACACGGTCTTTCTTTTCTTTCATTTCAACTTCAGTGGCTGCGCCAACTTTAATTACTGCAACACCGCCTGCCAATTTAGCAACACGCTCTTGCAATTTTTCGCGGTCGTAATCAGATGAAGTGTCTTCGATTTGCGCACGAATCTGTTTTACGCGACCATCGATTTGCGCTTTATCACCGGCACCATCGATGATGGTGGTGTTTTCTTTGGTGATTTGTACGCTTTTCGCTGTGCCTAGTTGCTCAAGAGTTGTGTTTTCAAGACTCATACCGATGTCTTCTGAAATCACTGTCGCGCCAGTTAGGATCGCGATGTCTTCTAGCATGGCTTTACGACGGTCGCCAAAACCTGGCGCCTTTACTGCAGCAACTTTAACGATACCGCGCATGGTGTTGACCACTAGAGTGGCTAGCGCTTCGCCTTCTACGTCTTCAGCGACGATCAATAATGGACGGCTAGCTTTGGCAACGCCTTCCAATACTGGTAGCAATTCGCGGATGTTAGAGATTTTCTTGTCAACCAACAGGATGTATGGGCTTTCAAGTTCAGCCTGCATGCTTTCTGCGTTGGTCACGAAGTAAGGCGACAAGTAACCGCGGTCGAATTGCATACCTTCTACCACGTCTAATTCGTTGTTAAGGCCTGAACCTTCTTCAACAGTGATAACGCCTTCTTTGCCTACTTTGGCCATGGCTTCAGCAATGATTTTACCAACGCTTTCATCAGAGTTTGCTGAGATAGTACCCACTTGTGCGATGGCTTTCTGATCTTCACAAGGTACAGAGATGTTTTTCAATTCTTCAACGGCTGCAATAACGGCTTTTTCGATACCGCGCTTCAGATCCATTGGGTTCATGCCCGCAGCAACAGCTTTCAAGCCTTCAGTAACAATTGACTGAGCCAATACGGTTGCAGTTGTTGTACCGTCACCCGCGATGTCGTTAGTTTGCGAGGCTACTTCTTTTAGCATTTGCGCGCCCATGTTTTCGAACTTATCTTCCAGTTCGATTTCTTTAGCGACAGAAACACCATCTTTAGTAATAGTTGGAGCACCGAACGATTTGTCTAAAATCACGTTGCGGCCTTTAGGCCCTAGAGTTACGCGAACTGCGTTAGCTAGAGTATTGACGCCTTTAAGCATGCGTTGGCGAGCATCATCACCAAACCTTACTTCTTTTGCCATGATAAATTTCCTCTAAAATTAGTTTATTTTCGGTTAATTTCTGTTAATTAGCCTTCAATTACGGCCATGATGTCATCTTCGCGTAATACAAGAAGTTCTTCGCCATCGGCTTTCACTTCAGTACCAGCGTATTTGCCGAACAATACTTTATCGCCAACCTTAACGTCGACTGCACGTACTTCACCTGAATCAAGTGGCTTACCGTTACCAACGGCAAGAATTTCACCACGGCTTGGCTTTTCCTTGGCGTTATCAGGAATGACGATACCGCCTGCAGAGGTTGTTTCTTCTTCTAAACGGCGCACGATGACGCGATCATGTAATGGACGTAAGTTCATGTTTTTCTCCTGATATAGAAAGTAGTTAACTCACTATGAAAAGTTTGTTTGAATTAGTTGCGGGATAATATGGGGGCTATTTGCTAGCACTCAAGGGGATTGAGTGCTAATTTTTACTTTTTTTTATCTTTCTCTTCACGATTTTTTATAACCTATTGTTTTTCATCATCTTTACGTTCGTACTCACCCTCAATCACTCGGCTACCGCTGACCTTGGTTTGCTCTTCGGAATGGCTATCTTGAGTAGAGCTGGATCGGCTTTCAGTGTGTTGATGATATTCGTAGTGGAAGTTTCCCTGCCCATTCATCTTCTGGAATTTGAACCAACCGGCTTTCACCATACCCTTGGCGAAAGCACTACGAGTAACCGGGATCAGCCATAGAAAACCGATAGTATCGGTGACAAAGCCCGGTGTGATCAGAAAGGCGCCTGCAATAATCAACAATAC
>JAPHRL010000192.1 GCA_026195755.1 Kangiella sp.
TCAAAGGTGTCGCTGAAAAAATGGGCATTAAAGAGACTTTGGCTTACTTTGCCAAGCGGCCGCGCGAAAGTCAGATTGCAGCCTGGGCTTCACAACAAAGCCGCCCAGTCAAAACTCGTGAATTACTGGTACAACAGTTTGAAAAGATGAAGGCTCGCTTTGCGGAGGGCGAGATACCTTTGCCGGACTTCTGGAGCGGTTATCGAGTGAAACCTCAGAGCATTGAATTTTGGCAAGGGGGCGCGCATAGATTGCATGATCGCTTTGTCTATACCCCTTCTGAAAATGGTTGGAATATTGAACGGTTGATGCCTTAACTCTTTTATTAACACTTTTCCATCAGGCATAAAAAAAGCAAGCACTAGGTGCTTGCTTTTCTATACTACGATTTAAGACTGTTTATTTAACAGTATTAAAGAGCAGTAATATTTTCAGCTTGTGGGCCTTTCTGGCCGTCAGTCAAGGTAAACTCAACTTGTTGACCTTCTGCCAAAGTTTTGAATCCAGAGCTAGCGATAGCGCTGAAATGAGCAAAAACGTCTGGACCGTTTTCTTGCTCGATAAAACCAAAACCTTTAGCTTCGTTGAACCATTTAACGGTTCCTTTAACTGTTTTAGACATAATAAATATCCTGTAATTTAAACTGGGCTTTTGACCCATAAATAATGGTGCCTTCATGAGGCATGAATAGCGTGAAATACTGGCTGAGAATTTTGAAACTACAGAACGGAGTACTACGAATAAAACTGCGATTTGGAGTGTATAAATACTTAGGTCATTCTTTCTAGCTGTGGTCAGCATATAGTAGTTTGAATTATTGTCAACATATATCGTTCAATGCAGTCTTTTATTTTCGTACCGGACTTGTATTAACTGCGGTATATATCCACCAGCAACACAATAAAGCCACCTATCATGCTGACAAGCCCTGCAACTACTATAAAGAGCGCTACCAAACCAACGAACACCTGAAACCCACCCTCCGGTAAGAAAGCTGATCCCCATAGCAATGGCAATCCTATAAAAAGGGCCATGGCAAAGCTCAAACAGATTATCTTCCAGCCTCGCGGCATACGGCTGGTAATGATGTATTCAATAGGGTTCACGCTAACTCCAAAACTCTAGTCGCTGCGGATAATTTTTTCGAAGGTTATCAAACTCCTCAGCAATAGTCTCCCCGTTGTGTCTCGAAACCTGGTCCGAAATCTGTCCGAATGCCTGCCGCATTTGGCTATCATCTTGTTGAATATCATAAAAAGGTTGGAGACTCTGATAAAGCACTCCTGACTGAGCATATGGCTGAGATGGAACAGACCACTTAGGCGCTTGCGGCAGTAATTCCTTAAGCGTCAGCTCGGGCTCAATGCCTTGCCACTGGCAAAAAGCTTGATAAAGCTGGTAAGTCCCCCTTATTTTTCCTTCCTGGCTGTAGCCGGCAATATGCGGGGTTGCAATCAGGGTTTCATCCATCAGCTGTAGATTAACATCGGGTTCGTTTTCCCAGACATCCAGAATAAAGTCTATGTTATGACCGGCCTGCCTGGACTGCAGTGCCGCCTTGTTATCCAACACAGCACCGCGCGAAGTGTTAATCAATAAGCTGTCGTTTGCCATACCCGCCAGAAATTTCTGATCGATTAAATGATACGTTGGATGCTTTCCATTGTTAGTCAAAGGAACATGGCAAGTCACCACACCACACTGTTGAATCGCTTCCAGCGATACAAATGGACGTGAATCGCCCTGCTCTGCTAATGGCGGGTCATTGAGCAAGTATTCAATGCCCAATAACTCTAAAACCTGCGCGACTTTTGAACCCACATTGCCAGCGCCAATAATGCCCACTCGGCATTGAGCTAAGTCTTTTTGTTGCTGCTGCGCCCAATAAGCTATTGCTGACAAAACATATTCAGCCACGGCCTGCGCATTGCAGCCGGGTGCAAAGACAAACTGGATCCCCTGCTCTGCTAAATAGTTCTGGTCAATGTGGTCAGTGCCGATGGTGGCGCTGCCAACAAACTTTACCTTGCTGTCCTGTAACAGACTTTGGCTAACCTGAGTCACTGAACGGACTAAAAGCATATCCGCATCGACCAGATGCTTAGAGGTTATTTTTCGACCAGCGATTAACTGTACCTCGGCAAATGGTTCAAACAACTCTTTGACCAAAGGCATATTTTCATCAGCAACAATTTTCATACTTAACAGTCAGGTATTCACACAAAACTCATAATTATTTGGGTATTGTAGCGATATCTATTAGAATTACGACTGAAACGACCGCAGAGTAAGATAAATGTCTGACAAATTAGAAAACTTATACCGTGAAATCCTGGTGGAAATTGGCGAAGATATTTCCCGTAACGGTATTTTAGATACCCCCAAACGCGCAGCCAAAGCGATGAAATTCCTTACCCATGGCTATGAGCAAGATTTAAACGAAGTCGTCAATGGTGCGATTTTCGATTCTGACAATGATGCCATGGTTATCGTTAAGGACATCGAGCTGTATTCCATGTGTGAGCACCACATTTTGCCCTTCATTGGCAAGGTCCACGTCGGCTACTTACCAACCGGTAAAGTGATTGGTCTATCCAAAATTGCCCGCATCGTCGATATGTTTGGCCGCCGTTTACAGATTCAGGAAAACCTGACCAAGCAAATTGCTCACGCGGTTCAAGATGTGACAGGCGCATCTGGCGTAGGTGTGATTGTTGAAGCAAAACACATGTGTATGATGATGCGTGGTGTGGAAAAGCAAAACTCAGTGATGACTAGTTCAACCATGCTGGGCCAATTCCGCTCTTCGCAAAACACCCGCAACGAATTCTTAAGCCTGATTGAGAAACGATAAACCTTGCAATGCATAATGCATTTTTAGGCGTTGAGCCCGCTAGAATCGAATGGCGCCCAGCCACAGTTTTAGAGGGCTCAACTGAACAGGCTCCTCTTATTCCCTACTCTAAAACATTCGATGATATCTACTTCGATACACGAGATGGCGTGGCTGAAACGGACTATGTATTCCTGCAAAGCAATCATCTACCCAAGCGATTCAAAACGCTCAGCCAAAACAAGTTTGTCATTGTAGAAACAGGCTTCGGTACGGGGCTCAATTTTCTTCGCACCTGTAAGCTGTGGTATGAATTACTCAGTGAGCGCACTAATCCAGATGCTCAACTCCATTTCATCAGCATCGAACAGTTCCCTATCGCACCCGATGACTTAAAATTCATGTATCAGACTTTAGACATAGAGTCAGAATTCACTGAATCGTTGTTGAAGCAATATCCGGAAGCGCTGCCCGGAGTCTACAGCATTGAGTTGCCTTGCAATATCAAGTTGACGTTAATACTGAGTCCGATTGATAAGGCTTTAAAAGAGTTTGCCGCGGGTGAAGACTTTAAAGTAGATGCCTGGTTTTTAGATGGTTTTGCACCCAGCAAAAATCCTGAAATGTGGGCCAAAGGGTTACTCCATTTTATGGCCCTGCACGCAATCAATGATGCCCAGAGACAGACCAGCTTTGCAACTTTCACCGCAGCTTCGGCAGTACGAAAACAACTGCATCATTATGGTTTTACGGTAAAAAAACAAACAGGCTTTGGCGTCAAGCGTCATATGTTGGTCGGAACCTTTACAGAAAAGAAGATATCATCACCACATCCAACCATCGCCGATGATTACTTCTTGTCGGCACCAACCCGCAAACCCAAAATTGCCATCGTTGGCGCAGGGCTTGCTGGTTGCGCATCGGCCTATGCTTTACATAAAAGAGGCCTTGAGGTTCATCTGTTTGATCAAGCAAGCACGGTAGCCAGTGGTGCATCGAAGATGCCCGCCCTGTTAGCAACACCCAATATCTCACTAGACCATAATGCCTTCAGCCAGCTCACCTTTTTAGGCATGGCACATTTGCAAAGCTATGTGCACAAACATCATCGAAAACATCCTGAGTTAAGTTACAGCGAGACTTGCTTGCAACTAGGCAGTGAAAAATACAGTGACTGGCAACTGGAACAATATACCGAGGTCTATCGAGATCGTCACTGGAATCCAGAGTTGTTCCAATGGCAAACCACGAAAATTAAAAACGTCGATCATCGAGGTTTGCTGATGCCAGCGGTACTGGTCAATGGCCCATTCTATTGTCAATCTCTCATAGCGTCGGTTCCATCAAGTCAGATTCACTTAAATCATGCCATAAAATCTCTAGAAGAGCTTAAAGAGTATCAACATGTCATTCTAGCCACAGGCCATCACAACGCCCTAAACAAGCTCATGGAGAATGAACCGTCGCTATCGCCTCTTAGAGGCCAGTTAACCGCGCTTAAGCAGAAAAGCAGTCAGCGTTTAGCCTTAGATTATCCGGTTAATTACGACGGTCATTTATTTGAATGTCAGGATCAACTTATTGTTGGTGCAACTTTTGATGCAAGCCTGGACGAGACAGTTAGTACAGAAGACAGACAAAGAAACCTACAACAGGCCAATCAACGCTTTGGATTGGATCTCAAAAACAACAAGCAGTGCACTGATTATGTAGGCATTCGCGCAACCACCTATGATCGCTTTCCTTATTGCGGCCCATTAGTCGAAAGCAACGCTGAGCTCCCCATGGTCTGGACCAATTACGGCTTTGGAACTCGAGGGCTTTGCTTTTCCTTGCTTTGTGCGGAAGTTATCGCCAGCGCCATTAACCGCGAACCACTCCCTCTTCCCAAAACACTGTTGCAACGGATAAGTCCAAGACGTATCCAAAAGGCATAAAAAAGCCGAGAAGCGAAACTTCCCGGCTTTATGACTAACAGACATTATCTTACGATATATCTTGTGCGCTTTTGAAAACGCTATCTATCACAAGAAGAATCGCCTATTAAAACTGAGCCTTTAAACCAATGGTGTAAGTGTCAGTTTCGACAAGGTCATCCTGAGATGCGAAACTTGCATACAAAGCGATGTTCGTGTTGAAGAAGTGTTGAGCACCAACTTCATACAAATCGTCTTCAGCAAGCGTTGCAAACACAGAAGTGGCTTTCGTGAAGTAGTAGCTAGAACCCAAAGCCCATGTGTTATCACCGTCGAAATCTGTGAAAGATACATTAGCAGTAAAATAACGGTCATCACCTAAGTGCGTAAAGTACTTAGAAGACAAAGTCACGTAATCAGTGTTGTCGTCAGTTGCCAAAGTGAAACCAACATAATCAGTATCGTTAATTTGGTGATTGTAGGCAGCAGAGATATTGTAAACAGTGTCAGCACCGTCAGTATCAACCGCATCAACGCGAACTAAAAAGTCGTCATTGAACAAGTAACCTAAAGTGAACAAAGTTGCGTCATTATCAAACTTGTCTTCTGAATAACCAGCACCAACTAAGAAGTTCTCAACAAACAATTCACCCGTTACACCAGCTGAATAATAGTCGCCAGTTTCAAAGTTAACGTAGCTAGCATTGATATTGCTAACCTTGTTGATGTATTCAAATTCATTGTATGGACCTAATGACTCTTTTTTATCGAAAAAGTATGTGCCATCCAAACCAAACACATCATAAGATGAACCGGCAACATCAACATTAGACCAGCTAATGTCAGAAAGAACAGTATACTCTTCGGCTGAAACAGAAATAGCTGAAGAAAGAAGAACCGCTGTAGTAATTAATTTTATTTTCACTTTGTTAGTCTCCGTGTGTAGTAAAGTGCGGCGCGGATTCTAGAGCATTAAAACAAGACGGTCAACTAATTCAGTAAGTATTATATCTTTTTGTTATTAAAGGATATTTAACCGCGAAAAGGATTAGAATTGCTCATCTATAGGGTTAGATTTTCTTACTCTTTCTTTAATCTTGCGAGCTGATTTTTTGTAGTTTGTTGTTGTTCTTTCAAGCTTCGAACGAGTTGAGCCAAATCAATACAACACAGCTTAAATTTCTGTCACTTATTACTTAGTTATTAGCATTTGCTAACAAGGAGATGTGAAATGAAAATTCAACCATTAACATCTGGAATAGCAACTGCAATCGGTTTCGCCATCGTCTGGACACTATGCTTCATTTTGGTGTGGGCATTGCCGGCATTATCTATGAATATATTCGCCGATATGATGCACAGTAGTGATATGAATATGCAATGGCACTTTGGGGTTTCTGGCTTTGTCATAGAACTGCTGGCTTGGTCAATTATTAGCGGATTTACTGGTTGGTTGATAGCAGTTTTCTACAATAGGCTATCTTGAAATACTAGCCTGAACACCACAAGCGTAGCGTTTATACTCACCGCGAAACCGTTGATTTAAATGTAATGGCTAAAACTGCAATAAAAAAGCCTGCAAATGCAGGCTGAAATGACTAATGTCTGATAATAAGTTTTTACTCTATCTTTCCCATTTTGCCACTCTCAAAATCGAGGATAGCTTGTTTGATTTCTTCAGGCTTATTCATGACAAAAGGGCCGTGACGGACGACGGGTTCTTTAATAGGCTCGCCAGCAAGCAATAAGAATTCAACATGACTGTCGGCATCTTCGTCCAGTGAGAATTTAACTGCGTCACCATCGTGCAAAATGATCATTTCACCATCATCAACTTTGAGGCCATCAATCTTTAGTCCATTACCATGAAATACATAAATCATCCCATTCAGCCCAGCTTTAACTTCTTGCGTATATGAACTTCCAGGGTTGATGATCCAATGCTGAAAAGTGATCGGAGTATGGGTATCAATGACTGCTTGTTTGCCCATGGCTTCGCCAGCGATAATTTTAACCGATACGCGACCATCTTCCGAAGTTGCAGTTGGGATCGACTCATCAGGAACTTCCTGATAACGCGGCGGATCCATTTTATTTTTTGCCGGTAAGTTGATCCAGATCTGGAAGCCATGCACTCTGCCGCCTTTTTCCATAATTAAGCTGGATGGCATTTCTGAATGTACAACACCGCTACCAGCAGTCATCCACTGCACGTCGCCCGGAGCAATTCGACCACTGTTCCCTGCTGAGTCTTTATGTTCAAAGACACCGTCTAACATGTAGGTTACCGTTTCAAATCCACGGTGTGGATGGTCAGGAGCACCCACAGCTTCGCCTGGGCGATATTCAGTGGGGCCCATTTCATCAATCAGTAAAAAAGGATCGACAATTCTGTCGGGGATTTGTCCAGGAAACGGACGTCGAACTTTAAAGCCGCCACCTTCCATGAGTTCTGCGGCCTGCACTTTCATTAAAATGCCGCGTAAATTCATAAAGTCTCCAAATTATTACACAATCTAATTTTCTACAAAGCCTGTCAACTGGATGCTTCACTTGATGCTAAACCGGCCATTTAATCCTTATGGCTATTTAACTGGACTTTGAGTCGTAAACTTAAATATATGGCTACCGCAAACGCCGCTGAGCAGAGAATGGTTGCCATAATGACAATCTGGTAACGAACTGCTAACAAGGGCGACACACCGGATAAGATTTGCCCCGTCATCATACCGGGCAAAGCAACCAAACCTACCGCAAGCAAGCTATTGATTTGCGGTATCATCGCAGCATTAAAAGCTTTATTTCGAGCTTGCTCCAGAGGCTGACTGATTAACAGTTCACTATCCAAGCGCTCACCGGCAAGACTCAAACTATTCATGGTATTAGCCAAAAGCATTCCTGCAAGAGGAATAACATAACGAGCCTGATACCATGGATCTAAATGTAGCACAGCAATAATAATCAGAGCGAGAACCGATCCACATCCAAGCATTAAGGCGACTACTAACTGCATGTAATGATGTCGATTTTTGTGTTTTAAAGGTCGTAAAGCAATCCAACTGGAAACAACTAACATGAAACTTAAAACGGCCAAACCAAGCAACCAGTTATCGGTGGTAAAAAGATAGACCAGCACAAAGCCAATAGCGATCAATTGGACTACCATTCGAACGGTGGCAATCACAAGGTCAGATAGCTGAATCGACCAACGGTAAAAAATTACGCCAACCACTACAACCGGTAGAAGAACATACGCAAGCTCTAGATAACCAATATCAGGTAAGTTCAAAGTTATTACTCTTCTTTCTTACTTTGCGACTCTTCAGCACCCTCTTCGGATGTCCAGTCGGCCATCCAGGGCTGTCTTTGCTCAACTTGATTAGCCTCTTGGTCGGCTCGTAAAACCGTTTCCAGTAACTCTGCTTTTTCAGCAGCTTCCAAGATGTACTGCTTATCATCACCCCAAATATCCGACAACTCCTCCAGATGCTTATTATCATAATGTAAAAAGGTTTTTGCGGCGCGGTGAGCCTGGTAATGTCGATAACCCAGAGCACTTAGTGCCTCTTGCCCCAGTAGCAGCGCAGAGCCTAAAGTTTCTCGTATCACATAGTCAGCACCGGCCTTCTTGATTTCATGGGCTTCACGGCGTCCCTTAGCTCTTGCCAGCACCTTGAGTTGTGGGAAGTGCTCTTTGCAAAGCTTGGTGACTTTTAAGCACTTATCTTGACTGTCAACCGCAATAATCATTAGCTTTGCAGTCTCTGCACCGGCAGCCTTGAGGATATCCACATTAGTCACATCACCATAGAAAGCTTTGGTGCCAAACTTTTTAACCAGCTCTATCTGCATCACATCGTACTCTAGCAGAGTAGTGTTGAAACCTTGCGATCTGAGCAAACGTGAGACAACCTGCCCGAAGCGGCCATATCCGGCCACGATAACCGGAGTTTCCCCATCGTCAATTTCATCAAAATCACGACGCTCAATGTCTTTTTTCAGCATGGGCTGCAACACACGTTCGGCAAAGATAATCAACAGCGGCGTTAGCAACATACTCAATGTCACAACCACGGTTAAAATTGAAATGGTATTTTGATCCAGCACCCCATTTTGGGCAGCATAGGTTGAGAGTACAAACGCAAACTCACCACCCTGCGCAAGTGAGAAGGTAAATATCAGGTTTTCCAGAAGAGGCATTTTAAACTGTCGGGCCAACACACCCAATACCGCAATTTTAACGATTAACAACAGAATCAACAGGCCCACGATTAGCCATACCGAATCAGCCAAAAGCTCTAGATTGATGCTGGCGCCGACGGTAATAAAGAATAGACCCAGCAATAAGCTCTTAAAGGTGTCTAAGCCTACTTCCAACTCATGTCGATATTGG
This sequence comes from Kangiella sp., assembly GCA_026195755.1. Classification (GTDB taxonomy): domain Bacteria; phylum Pseudomonadota; class Gammaproteobacteria; order Enterobacterales; family Kangiellaceae; genus Kangiella. The sequence continues at coordinate 9,144 of JAPHRL010000192.1, forward strand.
CTTTCGGCTAACACAACGCCTGCCAGGAACGCTCCAAGAGCTGGCGACAGGCCAACTTTCTGCATCACAAGAGTAATAGTTATAACCAGTAACAGGGACGTCGCAATAAAAATTTCTCGTAGCCCGGTTCGAGCAATCCAGTTGAAAATTGGAGACACTAGATAACGCCCTACCAGGATAATCCCAAGCACGGATCCCAAAATTAAAAAGGTTTGTTGTAAACCCAGTTCTTTAACATGTCCAACAGAAGTCGTCGCATCAACTTGCAGGGTCGACAGCAGAGGCATCACCGCAATCATCGGGATAACGATCACGTCCTGAAATAACAACACTGCAAAAGAAGACTTACCAGCATGTGTCCGAAGCAAACCTTTCTCTGAAAGAGTTTGCAGAACGATTGCCGTTGATGACAAAGCCAGCATCATGCCAATAGCCAATGACATTTTCCAATGCAAATCAAGAACCGATACAGCAATTGCGGTAATTAATAAGGTAGTGAGCAAAACCTGCAACCCACCCAATCCTAAAATGGGCACTCGCAGCTTCCACAGCTTTTTCGGCTCAAGTTCCAAGCCAATCAGAAACAACATCATAACCACGCCAAATTCAGCAAAATGCATTACATCACTGACGTCGTTACCTACCAGGCCCAGCGCAAATGGCCCAATGATAATTCCGGCTCCCAGGTAGCCCAGCACAGAACCCAAGCCCATTCGTTTAGCCAGCGTAACCCCTATGACTGCGGCCAACAGAAATATAAAGGTCTGATATAAAACACCCTGCATTTCCATTAATACCCACCCTCCTGCATTAGTGAATCATCGTCCCTTAATGAGCGTAATAATTGTGCATAGCGGTGCGCTTCATCGGCCAGTTCTGAGTCGGACAAAGCCAATGCATCATACAAAACAAACGGCTTTATATAGCGCATCCCACAAAATATGGCCGTTTGTTCAAAAGGTTTAAGTAATTCATCAACTGGATAATGATTAAAACCGGTAGAACCATAACTCGACTCGCTGCCACCAATAGTCACAGCATTCATCAAGCACTTGCCGGACAACTGATAGCCGCCCTCGCCATAGGCAAAAGAATAATCCAAGACCACGTCCTGCCACTCTTTCAAAAGAGACGGTGAGCTGTACCAATAAAAAGGGTGTTGAAAAATAATGATTTGATGCTCTTTGAGCAGGCGTTGCTCTTCTTCAACATCAATAAAGAAATCAGGGTATTTTTCATAGAGGTCATTAAATGTCACGCCTTCGAGATCTCGAATGGCAGAAACCATAGCGCGGTTAGCGATTGACTGCTCATAAGCGGGATGGGCAAATATGACTAAGACCCTGTTTTGCATAGTTTTTCCTTTCATGTGGCCAGTAAGCCTTACTATGCTTTGAGTCTACACAAGATTGCTAGAAATATAAATTATTGCAAAACAGACAGACAAAATAAAAGCGGCTAAAAGCCGCTTTCAACTGTGAATCGTTAGATCCCCTGATTCCCTACCTTGGGTTGGTATATCCGTATACTCGTTTCCATGTTCCTATATTCTTCCAGACTCGATTTGTAGATTGTGTAATCTCCCTGACTACGCGGGCTACTTTAGCAAACCTTTGGCATTTCACAACAAGACAAAAATGAAAAAATAGAGGGCCAGCTTACACCAAAACCAATCAATTTAACTATATATCAATAGGTTATATGACAAACAAGTATTTTTAAGGCTATTTTACACAGGCCTTTTCAGCGATATCCGACCAGCTTGTGAGAGATCTCGCACAAAGATAAGGGCGATTCTCCTAAGCGGCTCACATTTAGATACGGCCAATAGGATATAAAACCGAGTCTTCATAGCCGGTTATGACCTTGATCGGCCCAGAAAACTCCTCATTAAGCGTGGGATCATCACTGTCAATGATTAAAGGCTTGCCGTTTAACTGCTGTAATTTGGTCTTAGTAGCAATGACCATCAGATTCTCGCGCCCAAGCTTACGCAGCACCTTAGCGCTCAGCTGCTGGTTACCACGACCAATAATATGCCCCTGCCCGCCAATAATGGTAATGATGGCTTTAACCTTGCCAGGATTATTATCAACCAACTCCAATAAATGCTTTTCGTAAACATCAGCCTCAACCAGCTCTTGTTGAAAAATATGGTCAATACCCAACAACGTATTCGGTAATCCTAATGTGTCCATAACCGCTGCGCAGGTTGTTCCAGAGCCGATCAGGTAATGGAAGTCCTCCTCCATATTCTCAACCAGATACTCAGCAATATCCTGAACCACCAGTGCTTCCACTTCTCTACCACCGGACTTGGTTGACTGCACGTATCGATGTTCGGCAGGCACCTGCATTTCGCCATATTTTTTAGCCCGTACCCGACCTTTTCGAAAAGCATCTTCGTCAATGTCCATGACTGACGTTTCCAGCAAACTCACCAGCTCATTATTCAGCATCTGCTCAATAACCAGTCCAGCCGCTTTAGGAGTCACCGCATAAACGCCCGAATGAATCTTGACGCCGGCAGGTATTCCTAGCACTGGTAGATCTTCGCCTACGGCTTCATAAATATTTCTGGCCGTGCCGTCACCGCCGGCAAACAGCAACAGGTTAGCATTTTTAGTCGCAATCACTTTGGCCGCATCAACGGTATCCTGTGCTCTGGACTGGCCCTGATACGAATAGACGCACTCATAGCTGAAGCCCATCTCTTGTAGAAGACCTTCACCCATATCACCTGAGGCGGTATAAAAAAACAATCGGTCCTTATAAGGTAGCAAGACCTGCAGAGCAGTTTTTGCCCGGTTGAGCGACTGACTGACGGCGCCACGAGCAAAAGCTTCGGCTCGAATATCTTCACCATCGCTGCCTTTAAGGCCTACTTTGCCGCCAATGCCGGCAAATGGGTTAACAATAAAACCTAAATGGAACATGCTGAAATATCTGGCAATTGAATGGGCTGACCTTGTCGATAATAGCGACAAAGCATTTGAATCATACGCCGTGCGCGAGGTGGAAAACCTTGCACAAAGTAATTGTTTAAAGCTGAAAATACCTGCTCTCGAAAAGCTTCGGTATCACCAGAAGGATTGTTCAGATTATCCAGACTGAGTCGGAACGGCAGGTTAGAAGCCAATGCAAAAGCCCATTCCAGTGCCTGCGGCTTTTGTTCGACTTTAAAAAACTCTTGTTGTTGCTCATGCGTGCGGCCATCAGCGGCATACCAATAACCATAATCATCTATCTGACGACGCTTTTCACCTGCGATGCACCAATGAGCACACTCATGCAAGGCGCTGGAAAAATAATCATGGCTTGAAAAAATAATCGCTGGCTTATCGCCTGCAGGAGCTTGATAGAAAGGTTCATCCGCACCAGCTTGCAGCCGTGTATTGCAATCGAAAAACTCTTGATTGAAGAGTTCGACGAAGTCCTCAACTTTATGAAAGTCTTGGTTATAAATCATTTAGGTACAAATGTTTATGAAAAGTGCTCAAGTAGCTGCTGACGAGTCAACAGAAAGACGCCATCACCACCCTTTTCAAACTCAAGCCAGCTGAAAGGTACATCTGGGAAAGTTTCTTCCAGTGCAGGCCAGCTATTGCCTACTTCAACAATCAGACAACCTTGCTCAGTCAGGTGAGCAGCAGCTTGTTCTAAAATGCGACGCGTGATATCCAGTCCATCTTCGCCAGAACCTAACCCAATTTCTGGCTCATGCTGATATTCAGCTGGCATATCAGACAAATCTTCTGAATCCACATACGGTGGATTAGAAACAATTAAATCAAACTTTTCATCGGTCATGGCTTCGAATAAATCAGACACAACCGTTTGTGCTTTTGGATAGAGGCCAAGGCGTTCATTATTAATATCAGCAACCGTAATAGCATCTTCAGAAATGTCTGAAAGAACCACTTCAGCATCCTCAATGTAAGCTGCGATAGCTAAACCAATACAGCCACTACCACAGCACAAATCTAAAATGCGAGGGTTATCCGCTTCTAACCAGGGATAAAAGTCATTTTCGATAAGTTCGGCAATCGGGGAGCGAGGTACTAGCACTCGCTCATCAATGTAGA